>CAXTNS010000193.1:4310-10459 GCA_964245465.1 uncultured Thermoanaerobaculia bacterium | reverse complement strand
AACTCCGAAGGCGCCTATGAAGACTTCGAAATTCTTCCCGAGGACCCGGACACCACGGAAGGCGTCCGGAACACCGGCTACGCCAGCGCGCTGTCCGGTTCCTTCGGCTTCACCATCGCCGTCAAGGGCATCTACAAATGGGATAATCCGGCGATCTACTCGGACGGTTATCAGTCGAACAAGTCCAAGGCCGACAACGACCTGGCCAGGATGGCAGGACTCTTCACCGGAGGCCCCTGGACCGATTACGAGCCGCGCTCCAACCTGATCGCCAACAATCCCGAGGTGAACACGGCAACGACCAACCCAGCCACTACGGGTTCCCCGCCGGCGAACGAGAAGAAGCGGATGTTTCTGGCCGGGAATTCCAGCTATGCGCTGGTCTATGTCCCGGGTATCAACCCAAGTACTTTCACGGGCGTGAGCATCAAGACCGCTAACGTCCCCAATGCACTGCCGGGGTTGGATTGCCCTCCTAGCGGCACTCCGGTTTGGAGGAAGGGATGGGTGAATCCGCGAAGCAAAGAAGCAGATTTGCCCTCTAATTGTAGTCCTGGAGCTGGGTTCATTACTTTTTCTCGGGCACTGACATGCCCCGGAACGGCACCTTGCGACTGGGTCTTACGCCTGACCAAGGGAGCTTCAGGGGGCGGCACCTCACCCTTTGCCGCCAACCTCACAATGGGCAGTGGCTCATCGAACCTCAATGACATCGAGGTCTGGACCGAACTCTCCGAAGATTCTTCGACTTCGGCGGTCCTCGCGCAAGCCATGGATCCCAACGGCCTGCCGGTTGAGAAGCCGATTGTGGTCAGCCCGGACGGCACATCGTTCCAGAAACTCCCCACGGCGGCAAGAGACTCCGAGGGCAATTTCTTCATCGTCTGGGAGGCTGAGAGCACGGTCACGGGACTCGATGAGATCTTTGCACAGTGGTACGACAACCACGGAGCTCCTCTCTCCGAGATCTTTGCGGTCAGCGCACCCGCCAACGGCCAACAGGCGGAACCGAGCGTGACGGCCGATCCCTACAACAATGCCGCCGTGAGTTGGACGCGTTATCCCCTCGGGGACGATTCAGGGTCGATCAAGGTTCAGATCTTTGATAGCAAAGGACCCACCAACAAGGAGATCCTCAATCTTCCATCTCACCCTGGAGGAGTAGCTACGATGTCCCTCGTCCAGGCCGATGGCCAGGGCAACCTGTGGGTTGCCTGGACCGAAGAAGATCGCGAGAACGAAGGGGGAGACGTCTACGCACAACGGATTTTGCGCAGCGGTGCTCTCGATGGAGAACCCATCCGAGTAAGCTCGATTCATGCCGGAGTCGGGCGGCTGGTCACTCTTCAGGTGCAACGCGACGGGAGCTTCCGATTGGTCTGGGAAGGTCTCGACGCCGAGGGGCAAGGCAAGGGTTTGCGGGAAAGGCGGTATGATCCTCAAGGGCTCGCAGTGGGAGAAGAGGCCCCTATAGCCGCACTTGAATGAGAGCAGGTCGAAAATGAAGAGAAGAAAACAGTGCAGTTGGCTGCCTTTACTCCCGGGATTTGCTTCGGCGTGTCTTTACGTCTCCTCTTTGATGGCCCAGACTCCCATTGGCTCGACATTCCTGGTAAACCCCGAGAGTGTCCACTCGCAACACTACCCCGACCTCCAGTTCGACGCCGAAGGAAGTCTTTGGATTACCTGGTTGGATACGATTGGGCCGGATGCAGAATTCAATCGAGTGAGGGCAAGAGCTGTTTCTCCTCAGGGAGAGCTCGGGCCTGTTCTGGACCTGGTCGATACCAGCGATACTCCGTTCACTCCCGCTCAGTTTCCTCTGATTATGCCGACCAATGAGCCGCCTGGAGGTTTCGTGCTCTTTTACTCTCGATCCACCACTGATGGATTCGATCGAGTGTATGGCCAGAGGGCGAGTCCTTCCGGTGAGCTCGTAGGAGAACGCTTCACCACCAGCCCTCCGCCTCCTGCCGCCGCCCTAGGCTCTGCTGTGAGTAGACGGCCACAAGGTGGTTTCTTCTTGCTGACTGCTCTCTGGCGTTGCCTGGCCTGCCAGGATACGCGATTTGATCTCAATGTACGCGTGCTAGGCACAGACGGCAAACCTGAGACTCCCTATGTGCCCCTGCAAGGAGGCCGCGGAACCGGCGGAGTCCAAGGAACTCGCAGCCTGGCGGTAGATGGACAAGGTAATGCCGTTGCAGTTTGGGGTGGGATCGATGATCGGGACCTCCGGGACAGCTCCGATGTCTACGGCCGACGATTTTCCTCATCGGGGAAACCGATCGGCGATCGATTCAGAGTCAACACCAAGATCCGAGGAACTCAAGCAGGACCTTCCGTGGCGGCAGATGAAGACGGTGATTTCGTGGTCGTCTGGCAGAACCGGTTTCCAGGCGGGCTGTTGCGTTCGATCTTCGGACAGCGATTCTCGAAAACCGGCAAGAAGCTTGGGCCGGAGTTTCGAATCAACGAGGAGAAGGTCGAAAAAGACTTCCAGCCCTCGGTTGCGATGGACCGCGAGGGCAACTTCGTCGTGGCGTGGCAGAGCTTCTCTCGCTCTCCCGAGCGTGCGCAGTGCGGCCAGGTGCGGCTGCGGCTCTACCGGAGGGACGGCACGCCCGCGGGTCCGGAGTTTCCCGCGGGGCCGGGGTACGCCGCCTGCGGTGAGGAGGTCAAGGTCGCTTTTGGTCCAGATGGAGTTTTCGCCGTGGTCTGGTCGGTCGAGAAGGGATTCAGTCCTGAGACCGGGACGGACTTCGACGTCTATGCGGCGCGCTTCTCGGTATCTCCGGCTTTGCCCTGATCACGCGAAGAACTTCCGGAACGGCTTCCAGTACCGGACGGCGAGGCTCCCCGCCGCCAGGGCCGCGGCGGCGAGGGAGACGGCGAAGCGGGGCCAGGAGCCTATGGGGGTCAGCCACGCGGCGAGGGCGAAGAACGGCAAGGGGATGAGATAGAGCTGCGCCAGGTCCGCCAGCAATCCCTTGAAACGAGGTCCGAATACCCGGGCGACTTCCCACGCCATCACCAGGTTTCCGATCAACAGGTAATTGGCCGCTCCCATCCCCGGAGCGCCCCAGCGCTGGGTGAACCAGACTCCGAAGCCCACGAGCGAGACGAGGTTCAGCAATTCGATCACGAACCAGGCACGGTCCCGGTGCTCGGCCTTGAGCATCTCGCCGCCCAGGATGGTGAACTGATCGAAGAAAGGGATGAATGCGATGACTTTCAGGATCGGCACGGCACCTTCCCATCCCGGGCCGAACATGATGCGGACCACTTTCTCCGCGCTGAAGAACAGGAAGTAGCTGGCCACGACCTGACAGCCGAGGAGCTGGATGGTGCTCAGCCGGAAGAATTCGATGAAACGAGGCCGATCGTTCAGATATTCGACGAGCGTCGGGAAGAGGGCGCGGGGATAGACGAAGGTGGCCACCAGGAAGACGAGTCCGTAGGTGCGGGCGTAGAGTCCGACGCTCGTAGTGTCGCGGAAACCCTCGATGATGAAGGCGTCGATGTAGGTGACGAGCTGAAGGCTGATCCAGATCAGGAAGAGGAAGAAGCTCCGGCGGACGAGGTCGGGAATCAGCCCGGGCTCGACCTTCAGGGGCACCTTCCCCCATGCCTTGCCCCAGGAATAAGCGGCGAGCAGAGCGGCCCCGGCGAGATCGCCGATCACGAGGCTCCAGTAACCCCAGCCGAGCCAGGCGAGCCCCACGGACACGGCGGCGATGACGAAGCCGCGCCAGATCTCGGGGGCCACGAGACTGCCGATCGTCAATTCCCTTTCAAAGAATGCGCGGGGCACCACCGCCAGGCCGTCCAGTAAAACCCAGATGGCGAAGACCCTCAGAACGAGAGGGAGCTCGGGCGTAAGATGGCCGAAGACGGGGGCCAAGGCGACGAGAAGGAGCGTGATGGCCGCGCCGCTCATCGCCGTGAACGCCAGAACCGTCCCGTAAGGCCGCCGTGGATCGCGCACCAGGTGATACGGCAGGCCGAGGTCGCGGACCGCCGAGGCCACAGTCACGATCCGCAGGGCCAATTCGTAGACACCATGGCCTTCGGGAAGGATGAGGCGGGCCAGGACCAGCTTGGCCCCGAAGGACACGCCCACGCGGGCCAACTGGATGGCGTACGACGCGAACGTCGAGCGCAGGACGCGCTGCTCTGTGGTGTGCCCTACAGGAGGTTCGCCCATCGCGCCCACCGCTCGGTCAGGTCCATGCCGGTCTCGAGGTCGAAGGCCGGCCGGTAACCCAAGAGCCGCTTGGCCTTGTCGATGCGGACCCGGGTGCGGGCACGGAAGAAGCCGACCATCTTGGGCGGCAGGGGGTGGATGGGTGCCTCATAGTCGGGAGCAGACGGACGCTGGCCGGCGGCGAGGCGGCCCTTGATCTTCTGCTGCCATCTCTCGGGCAGGAGGGTGCTCGCCATCTCGCGCAGCCAGACGCCTTCGCGGGTCCTCTCCAGGCGCTCGCGGATGCGCTGTTCCTGCTTGACGATCCGCAGGCCCTCGCCGATCAGCCTCGGCTGGGCCCGCTGCCACGTCTTCCAGTAGGCCAGCGCCTCGGCTTCGGTCATGTCCACCGTCCGAGGCTCGCCGCCCAGCATCTGCTCGAAGCGGCCGAACATCTCCCGCCACGTCGCCGGCTCTTCGCTGGAGATGAGAAACGCCTCTCCCACCGCCTCGTCCTTCACCGCCGCGAGCAGCATGGCGCTCACGAGGTCGTCGACGTAAACGTGGTTCGCCAAGCCCCCGCCGCCGTTGATCAGGATCTGCCGGCCGGTCCGGAGCGACTTGAGCACGGTCTCGGTCCACACCCCGCCCCAGGGACCGTAAACAGCCGTGGGCTGAAGCACGGCCACGGGCAGGCCCGAGGAGAGGGCGATCCCCTCGGCTTCAAGCTTGCTGTCGGAGTAGGGGTTGCCGAAGCGCTTGCGCGGGGCGGTCTCGTCGAGATCGCCGTCGCCCGTCTGGCCGTAGACCATCAGGGTGCTGAGGTAGACGATCCTCTTCACCCCGGCCGCTTGGGCCGCCGCCAGCACTCGGCGCGTGCCTTCCGTGTTCACCCCGGCCCGGTGCTTCTGGCTGCCCGAGGTGCCGTAGGCGCAGTGGAACACCACGTCGCAGCCCCGGACGGCGGTCTCCAGGTCCAAGGGATTTGTGACGTCGCCACGGACCACGGTCACCGGAAACCGGGCGAGACGGGCAGCGCCGGCCAGGTTGCGCACCAGGGCGCGCACCTCGGCTCCGTGCTCCAGGACCAAGCGCTCCGCCAGTCGGCCGCCGATGAAGCCCGTGGCGCCCGTCACCAGCGCCCTGCGGCCGGCGAGGGCTCCCTCGATGGAGGCGAGGCTCACGACACCTGCTCCTTGCGCATGGGCACGACGGACCAAGGGAGCTCCAGGGGCTTGCGCCGTTCATAGCAGGCCTCGATCAGCTCGAGCGACCGGCGCCCCTCGCGGCCGGGGACGAACGGCTCACGCCGCCGGCGGACGGCCTCGGCGAAGTCGTCGATCTGGCGCACGAAGACGTCCGTGAAGTCGAGCCCCGAGCCCCCCGCGCGGTCATTGCGCCGGGCATGGCTGGCGAGGGAGACCTCGCGGTCCGCGATCGAGAGGCGGATCTCGGGATCCGGGTCCCACACGCCGACCTCCAGGGTGGCCCGCGTGCCCTCGAAGACGCAGGTGTTGGCGAGGTTGCGCGTGCGGCTGATCTCGACCGTACCGGAGACACCCGAGCGCATCGTGAGGCGCATCTCGCAGTCCGACTCGATGCCGCCCATGGCGTCATCCCGGTATTCGACATCGGCCCAGTCGCCCAGCCACCAGAGCAGCAGGTCGAGCACGTGGACGCCGAAGTCCGCGAGCACGCCGCCGCCGGCCATCTCCTTCTTCAAGAGGAAATCGGTGGCGAACGGCCAGCGAGGGATTACGCCCTGGTGCATCTCGAAGCGGCGGATCTCGCCCAGCAGGCCGTCCTTCAAGAGGTTACGCACCAAGAGCGAGGAGTCGAAGAAGCGGAAGTCGAGCCCCACGGCCAGCACGGCCCGCCCCTCGCCCGCCGCCGCGATCATCTCGTCGCACATGGCGACGATCTGGTCGGGCGCGAGGAAGCGGCCGGTGAGGATCAGGGACGC
>CAXTNS010000193.1:0-4300 GCA_964245465.1 uncultured Thermoanaerobaculia bacterium | reverse complement strand
CGCGGACGTTCATCGCCATGGGCTTCTCGACCAGCACGTGGACGCCCCGCCGCAGCAGCTCGATCGAGACCGGGGCGTGGAGGCTGTTCGGCAGGGCCACGACGGCGGCGTCCACCTTCCCCGGCAGGTCCTTGAAGTCGGTGGCCACCTCAGGCACGCCGAAGCGCTCCGCGAGAGCCCGGGCGCGGCCCGCGTCCGCGTCCACCAGCACGGCCGCCTCCACCCGCTCGGATAGGGCGATGGCGGGCAGGTGGTGGATCGTGGCGACGGCGCCACAGCCAATAACGGCGAGGCGGAGCTTGGGAGGGTTCGGTTTCACCATGGAGAGGCTCGGGTACGCCGGAGCGGCGGCGTATGTTACCAGAGCCCTTCACCGCCTCCCGCCAGAGCGATGTGGACGCCAGCCACGCTTTCGCAGGTTCCGCGCGAGCGGAGGCGGGTCTCGCGCAAAGGGAGGGCAACCCTTGCCCCCATGGGGGCGACCGCTATCCCCACGGGGTAGTGTCCTAGTTTGAAATAAGAGGCAAAAACGGGGGGAAAAGCTTTTGTTTTGAGGTACCTTCATGCCTGAAGGGAGAGGAAGTTCTCTCCCATCCAGACAAGCGGCCCGGTGAAGTGCGGCAAACACGACACCGGACCTAACCCGGACAGGAGCCTTGACCCATGCCCGAGCTAGTGCAGGATTCTACCCCGCCCACCGTTCCCGCTGCTGTACCCGCTGTCATCGATCCCGTCCTCTGGGAGAGCTTCCCGCTCTTCAGGGAGTCTGCCTTGATGTACGTCAGCGAGCCGAGCTTCAACGCTGCCTTGCGCATCGCTGGCGAGCACTTCTTCAACATGCTCTTGGAGCACTACAACCGTTGGCCCGCGTGGCCAGAGTCCACCACCCGGACAGAAATGCGCGCCGCCGTGGCGGATCTCCGGCACCTTCAGGGCTTCCTCGCTTCCATCGGCCAGGAGCGGCGCGTGTCCTCCCTGGACGAAGGAGACGCTCGCCTGTCAAAGCACGCCTCCAGCGCCGCCCGGACGCTGAAGCAGATGGCGGACGCCATGGAGCGCAAGCTACGGAAGGGGGCGGTGTGATGGGATGGGACAGCAGACGGTCCTACCCCGTGGACGTGAACAAGAGAGTCACCGTCCAGGCCACGGCAGACCAGAAAGCCCGATGGGCGGCAGCAGCACAGTGCAGAGGGATGGACACGCCGGGCGCCTTCCTCGCATGGGCGGCGGACATGTACCTCGCGCTCCAGTACGCCTACGGGCGGCAGGTGGAGAGGTACGCCGACCAGTGCAACCCGCCAGCTCCAAAGGGAAGGATCGTATGAGCGCGGCACGGTTGAAGACGGCCGCTTTCACCGTCCGTGCCGATGTCCGCCAGTCTGCACGCTGGAAGCAGGCGGCAGAGGGGGAGGGATTCTCTTCGGTCGGCTCGTGGCTTGCTGGCGCGGCTGACGCCTATCTGAAGGTCCGGGCCAAGGCGGGCCTTCCTCTTGCCCTGGCATGGCACCTTGGAAGCTTCCGTGTCCGTCTCACGCATGGGGAGGAGGTCACGCTTCAGGGCAAGGTCTCTCCGCCCTTTGCCATCTTCCGGGGGACCTCTCACGGGCCGGACAGGAACAAGCTCCGGACCTTGGTGCATCTTCCTACCGGGGCCATCATCGCTACGCTCCAGAGCGCTCGCCAGTGCCGCGCTCTGGCCTCGGAGCTGGCGCCTGTCCTGCTACGCGGGGAGCTTCCCGCCCCCGGCCCGATCGTAGAGCGGCACGTCCGCGAGTCCGTCTAACTTCCACGGGCGGTCCCTGTCCGGGCCGCCCGTGCTACCCTGGAGAACCATCATGCCGAACCGCCCCAAGAGACCACGCGACCCGTTCCAGCTTGCCTACCAAGTCTTCCAAGAAGCCAGCGGGGAAGCGCCACAGCAGCCGCTCCCGGAGAACGATCCCGCCACCATCGCAAAGCGCAAGGGCGGCGCCAAAGGTGGGGCGAGCCGCGCTACCACGCTCACCCCGGAGCGACGGCGGGAGATCGCCCAGAAGGCCGCCCGGAAGCGGTGGGGAGCAAATCGGCGTAAGCTAGACGAAACCTAGGCATAAGGTGTTGCATTTTCCTATCATGAGGCGTATGATGGCGATAGAGCGCCCTGCGCAAGCGCTCTGGAAGGAAATCTATGTTTCGGGTCGAACAGGCACTAAGCCGTTTAAACTTCGGAGATAAGCTCAGCGATGAGCGTCTCGGCGAGTTGATTCTATATGTCGCGGATAAGTCTGCATCAGATAAGTACTATGGTGCAACCAAGATAAACAAGATACTGTTTTTTGCCGATTTCAACGCGTACGCTCAGCGCGGCAAGTCAATTACTGGCGCGGAGTACATGGGCCTGCCGCAAGGTCCAGTGCCACGGAGGTTAGTGGCTGTGCGGGAGCAACTTGTAGCGGAAGGGGCTATTACTGTACGAAAGAAAGCATTTAATGGCGGCAAGATTCAGGAAAGAATCATCGCACTGCGCGAACCGAATCTAGAGTTATTCTCTGGTTGGGAGATCTCGCTAGTCGATTCGGTGATAACACACTTCCGGGGTAAGTCAGCAGCGGAGATGAGCCAACTGTCCCACGCCAGGATTTGGCGTCTGGCTGGAACAGAGAAGGGAGCAATCCCTTACCAGTCTATCTTCATCTCAGAAGAGAACGCTGACTCCCATGATGCCACTCGGTTGCGAAAATTGAGAGAGAAGCATGGCAAGGTACGACCCACCTAGAGGGTACGTTGAAAGTCCTTCGTTTCAGCAAGATTACGACGACTTAACGGCAAAATACCCTGATCTCGTGCAGGTCCTCGGTGCTCTTTTCTGGGGCATTGCAGAGAATCCGCTTGACTTCGGCATCGTTCCTGGCTTCCAGAACGAGAGTATAAGGGTAGCAAAAACAAGCCCATTCCTCCTCGGAGATTCAGAAACAGTCGTTCTGAGAATCTTCTTCGTGGTGCCAGAGTCAGGCCCCATAGTGATCGAGTATCTGGACATGGAAGCCAGCGACCCCGCCGAAACAGGCTCCTGAAGCCCTCCTCCCAACAGACCCCCTCTTTCTCGTCACGGCGAAAGCCGTGATTCGCTGTGTCTATTGACTTTCAAGGTGGAGTCAAGCATAATGTCTAGTATGGCAAACGTGCTCAGCACCGAGAAGCGAGTCCAGATCGTGTCCGCCTTGGTGGAAGGCGTCTCCGTCCGGGCCACCGCCCGCATGTGCGATGTCTCCAAGGACACCGTAATGAAGCTCGGCGTGGATCTGGGCAAGGCGTGTGCTGGTTATATGGACGAAACGTTCCGGAACCTCACCTGCAAGCGCCTCCAGATCGATGAGATCTGGAATTTCGTCTACGCCAAGGCGAAGAACGTGCCCGCCGAGAAGAAAGGCCAGTTTGGGGTAGGCGATGTTTGGACGTTCACCTGCATCGACGCTGACA
Source organism: uncultured Thermoanaerobaculia bacterium (assembly GCA_964245465.1). Taxonomy (GTDB): domain Bacteria; phylum Acidobacteriota; class Thermoanaerobaculia; order Multivoradales; family UBA5704; genus DATARR01. Next base: position 841 of record CAXTNS010000193.1, on the reverse strand, counting down.
CGAAGCTGATGCCTGCCTTCCTGGTGGGCACGCGGGATGCCGGGTGTGCCACGGAGTTCTTGCAGGACATCGCCTCTCGGCTGGTCAACCGCGTCCAGCTCACCACGGACGGACACAAGATGTACCTTGCCGCCGTCGAGGACGCTTTCGCCGGGTCGATCGACTTCGCGCAGCTCGTGAAGATCTACGGCGCCGCTCCGGAAGGCCCGGAGGTCCGCTACAGCCCCGCCGCCTGCATCGGCGCCGAGAAGCACGCCGTCACCGGTTGTCCCGATCCGGCCCACGTCTCCACCAGCTATGTGGAACGGGCGAACCTGACGATCCGGATGAGCATCCGCCGCTTCACACGCCTGACGAACGCCTTCAGCAAGAAGGTGGAGAATCACACCGCCGCCATCGGCCTGTTCCATGCGCACTACAACCTGTGCCGGATTCACAGGACCCTGCGCGTCACCCCTGCCATGGCAGCCGGAGTGACTTCGCGGGTGTGGGAAATCGCCAACCTCGTGGCCCTGCTTCCCGAGCTGGAGGGGACGAAGCGCGGGCCGTACCGGAAGGGGATTTCAAACTAGGACACTACCCCCATGAGGGGGTAGTGCTGCCATTGGGAAAGTTACTGGCACGGCCCGTGGTAGACGCCTGAGTTGCGCTACCGTCTCTCCTTGAAAGGAGGGACGGTCCCTCCCATCCATACAGACGGCCCGCCGGGGTGTTAGAGCACCCCGGACGGACCTAACCCGAGCAAAGGAGACACCTTATGCCCGAGCTGCCTGAAGTCTACCCGCCCGCCGCCGGTCCCGCCACGATCGACCCCCCCGCCAGGGAAGCCTACCCCGGCTTC
>CAXTNS010000192.1:9943-10527 GCA_964245465.1 uncultured Thermoanaerobaculia bacterium | reverse complement strand
GGCTGACTCCGTGCCGGCGGCATTGGCTTCGACATCCAGCATGGAGCCGGGGGTCGTGGTACCGATGCCCACCTTCCCGGCAGACGTGACTCTCATCCTCTCCACGCCGTTGGTTAATATCACGATCGGATAATTATTAACACTGCTGAAGCGCGTGTTGTTGTTGGCGTTGTCGATACCCAAGAAGAGTCCAACGGCACCCAATTCGTCGAAATACTGGATTCCGGAGTACCCTGTCGAACTGGAGTTCTGAACCCTTGCGACCGCCTCTCCTGTGATGTTCGCCTTGACGTCGAGGCGTACGGCCGGCGTCGAGGTCCCGATTCCCACATTGCCATTTCCTGCAATGAAGAGGGAGTTGTCCGGAGCGCCGGCCGACACGCTGAAGGGAAGCAGACCGTTGGTGAAGTCCACGATCGAGAACTGGGCGGCGTCGTTGTGGTTGACGAACAGTGCCCAGTCGTGGGGAGAGCCACCGCCGCCCTCGGGGATCTCGATACCATCAAAAAGGATATTCGGGTGAACGGACTTGAGCTTGAGGGCGGAAAAATTGGCGTCGGTCGTACTGCACGAATCGCCAATAC
>CAXTNS010000192.1:9286-9933 GCA_964245465.1 uncultured Thermoanaerobaculia bacterium | reverse complement strand
TGTGGTGAGGACGAGAGGCGGTTTTGAAGCACCGCCGCCAGTGCCCCGAGACAGCTCCACGAAGCTCCCGTCCTGGATGGAGAAGGAACCCGACTGCCTGCGCGGAGTCGCGGGACTTTTGGAAACCGCCTTCAACTCCCACGTGTAGCTGCCGTCCGGCAGGTGATCGCCTTCCGAGTCAAAGATACTGAGAAACAGAGCCTTGCCAGCCTTGAGTTCACGCCGCAGGAAGAACTCGTCCGGTCCCGAGACCGTCAGGACCCAGCGTTGGGCATCGACCGCGGGGTGCCAGTCGATCCGGGCCGGGCTCACGCTCATCTCCACAAGGGGACTGGGAGACTTTTTCACCTCCTCGGCCGTCACTGGCATCGACAACGTCCAAGCGAACACCATCCACAGGATCGCAGAGACCATGGGCTTGCTCATGCTGTTCTCCTTTCCCGGGATCTTCCCGAGTTTGCTGTAAGTGTAAACTTATAACAAAAGGAGAAGCGCCAAGGTCTTACAGGGAGGAGCCGGAGATCAGTCCCCTGACCCCGCCCTTCCGCATCGCTGCAACGGCTCACTGCATGCTGGTAATGGTTCATTGCATAGGTACAACGGCTCGGCGCCACCTGCGCCGGACCATTGCATCGCTGCAACGGTCC
>CAXTNS010000192.1:0-9186 GCA_964245465.1 uncultured Thermoanaerobaculia bacterium | reverse complement strand
AACGGCCCATTGCACAGGTACAACGGCTCGGCGCCACCTGCGCCGGACCATTGCATCGCTGCAACGGTCCGCTGCACGCTGACAACGGCCCATTGCACAGGTACAACGGCTCGGCGCCACCTGCGCCGGACCATTGCAGCGCTGCAATGGTCCGGCGCAGGTGGCAATGGCCCACTGCACAGGTACAACGGGCCGTCGTAGAGGGCGCCCAAGCCGGTCCAACCCCGCCGGGCGCTTGCTTCACTCCAGCGCTTGGAGCAGGGCGTCGAACCGGTTGGGGATCTCTTGCGCCAGGAGCGGCCGGTTTGCGACGGCGGCGAGGGACTCGGGGATGGGGACGTCGATCCCGAGCCGCTCGTAGACGGGGAAGAACTTGGCGGGATGGGCGGTGCCGAGGAAGACGCCGGTCTCGCCGGGGGCAAGGCGCTCGGCCAGTACGCCGTAGGCCACGGCGGCGTGGGGGTCAGCGAGGTAGCCGAGACCGTAGAGGGCGCGGAGGGTCTCTTCGGTCTCTTCGTCGCTCTTCCAGCCCCAGCGCAGGAACCGGCGCAAGGCTTCCAGATCCCCTCCGAAGAGATGCTCGATGCGCTCCCAATTGTTGGGCGCTCCCACGTCCATGGCGTTGGAGAGGGTGGCGACCGAGGGGCGGGGCCGGTAGTCGCCGGTCTCCAGGTAGTCGGGCACGGTGGTGTTGGCATTGGTGGCCGCGATGAAGGCCCGGACCGGCAGGCCCATGGCGCGGGCGAGCAGGCCGGCGCAGAGGTTGCCGAAGTTGCCGCTTGGGACGGAGAAGACCGGCGGCTCCGGGATTCCCAAACGGCGCAGGGCGGCCACGGCCTCCATGTAGTAGAGGGTCTGGGGGAGGAGGCGGGCGACGTTGATGGAGTTGGCCGAGGTCAGGCCGTGGCGGGCGGAGAGGTCCGCGTCCGCGAAGGCGGTCTTGACGAGGGTCTGGCAGTCGTCGAAGGCGCCGTCCACGGAGAGGGCCGTGACGTTGTCGCCCAGGGTCGCGAACTGCCGCTCCTGGAGGTCCGAGACGCGGCCGCGCGGGTAGAGGACGATGGCGCGCACGCCCGGGCGCTTCCAGAAGGCGTGGGCCACGGCCGCGCCAGTGTCGCCGCTGGTGGCGGTGAGGATGGTGACCGGACGGGCGGGGTCCCGGACCAGGTCGAGCACGGCGGCGAAGAAGCGGGCGCCGAAGTCTTTGAACGCCAGGGTGGGGCCCCGGAACAGCTCCAAAGAGTAGACGTTGGAGCTCACGGGCACGAGCGGCACGGGGAAGTTGAGCGCCTCGCGCACGGCCCGCTCCAGGGGATCGCGGCCGAGCTCGTCCGCCAGCAGGCGGTCCATCACCTCGACGCAGCGGTCACTCCAGTCCAGGTCCAGCAACTCGGGCCAGTCGTGGAAGACGGGCCGGGGATCGGGCAGCCACAGGCCGCCGCCGGGGGCCAGCCCCGAGAGCACGGCCTCGCGGAAGGTGGCCGTGGTTTCGGGGTTCCGCGTGCTGACGAGCCTCATGACAGCACCCGCGCGCCCTGGTGATCAATGCCGCAGAGGCGGATCTCGGAGGTGTGGCCGGCATCGGCCAGGGCGCTCTGGAGGATCTCCCCGACCTCGCGGCCGTGCGTCTTCGACTGGGTGACGGCGAACATGGAGGGTCCCGAGCCGGAGAAGGTGCAGCCGAGGGCGCCGTCGGCCAGGGCGGCCGCCTGGGCCGCGCGGAAGCCGGGCATCAGGGACGCGCGGTGAGGCTCGGCCAGGGGGTCGCGCAGGCAGCGGCGCAGCAGGTCGCGGTCGCCCGATTCGAGAGCGTGAATGAACGCGGCGAGGTTCTCGGCATAGCCCACGGTCTCGGCCAGAGTGAAGCCTTTGGGCAGGGCCTTGCGGCTGTGCTCGGTCGGCAGCTCGAAGGTGGGCGAGGCCACCACCAGCACGAGGTCGTCGAACCAGGGGAGCGGTCGGGACTCGGTGGCGCCGCCGGGGCCGGGCACCAGGAGTTGGACTCCCCCCACCAGGGCCGGCACCACGTTGTCGAGGTGCACCGCGCCGGAAACCAGGGCCTCGGCCTTGCCGGCCACGGCGTAGAGCTCGTTGCGCGACAGGGGATCGCCCAGGAGGCTCTGGCAGGCGGCCAGGGTGGCCGCCACGGAAGCGGCGCTCGATCCCAGTCCGCTCGAGCGGGGGAGGCCCTTCTCCAGGTGGAAGGCGACGCCGGGACAGTCGATCCTTTTCTCCCGCAAGGTTTCGCGATACAGGGCGTAGGTGCGGAGCACCAGGTTCTCCCAGGGCGGCACCGCGGCGAGGAACGAGGCATGAGAGCCGGAGACGGTGAGCGAGGGCACGGCGGCGGTCTCGGCTTCCACGACGTCTCCCCAGAGGGAGCCGTCGAGGGGGGCGAGGGCCGCGCCCATCAGATCGAAACCGGCGGCGAAGTTGCCGATGCTGGCGGGAGCGTAGGCGCGCAGTCTCATACGCTCCGGATCGCGGCGATCTTCAGCAGGTCGGCGAGCGCGCCCGCGGCCGTGACCTCGCCGCCGGCCCCATAGCCGCGGACCACGAGCGGCGTCGGCTGGTAGTGTTCGGTGAGGAAGGAGAAGGCGTTCTCGCCGCCGCGCACGGCGTAGAGGGGGTGCTCGGGTCCCACGGCCTCCAGGCCCACGCGGCAGTGGTAGCTGCGATGGCCATTCCCGCCCGCGGCTTCGATGACGGCGGCGTGGCGCAGCACCTTGCCTTCGGCCGTGAGCTGGGCGCGCCGGGCTTCGAACAGGGAGTCGAGCCGCGGCAGGTCGGCGTGAAAGTGGTCGCCCGGGCCGGTGGGGCCTATGGGGGGCGGCACCCCCCCCCCTACCGCGAGGTTGGCAAGCTCCAGGGTGGCGCCCAGCTCACGGGCCAGGATCAGGAGCTTCCGCGCCACGTCCATGCCCGAGAGGTCGTCCCGGGGGTCGGGCTCGGTGAAGCCGCGGTCGCGGGCGGTGCGCACGGCCTGGGAGAAGGGCACGCCGTCTTCGAGCGAGCCGAGGAGGAAGGAGAGCGAGCCGGAGAGGATGGCCTCCAGCCGCAGCACGCGGTCTCCGCCCTTGAGCAGGCTCTGGAGCGTGCCGATGACCGGCAGGCCCGCGCCCACGTTGGTCTCGTAGAAGAAGCAGCGCTTGAGCAGGTCGCTCGTCTCGTGCAGCCGCACGTAGTCTTCATAAGGGGCGCTGTTGGCCTTCTTGTTGACCGTCACCACATGGAGGCCGGCCTCGAACAGGCGGCCGTAGGCGGCGGCCACGGTGCCGTCCGAGGTGCAGTCGATGAAGACCGGGTTGACCGGCCGGGCGCGGCGCACGGCGTCGAGCAGAGCGTCGAGGCAGGAGGGGAGGGTGGCGGCCTCCAGGCCGGCTTTCCAATCGGCTGGATCGAGCCCCTCGGAATTGAAGGCGCAGAGCTTGGAGTTGGCCACACTCCAGAGCTTCAGGTCCACACGGCGGCTGTCGCGAGCCTGGTGCTCGCCGATCTTGCGGAGCAGCTTGGAGCCGACGTTGCCCACGCCCCAGACGATGAGCTGCAATTCGGGCCGGCGCTCGAAGAGCTGGGCGTGGAGGTGGCGCACGGCCCGCGGGGCCTCGGTGGATTCCACCACCGCTGAGATATTGCGCTCGGTCGAGCCCTGGGCCAAAGCGACGATGTTGACGCCGATCGAGGCGAGGGCGCTGGCGAAGGTGCCGACCACGCCCAGGCGGTCGCGCATGCCGTCGCCGACCAGGGAGACGACGGAGCAGCCCGGACGGATGTGGACGGGATCGAGCAGGCCCGCCGAGAGCTCGGCGGAGAAGGCTTCGCGCAGGGCCTCGACGGCGCGCTGGCCGTCGGCCTCGGAGACCGCGAAGGAGATGGCGCACTCGCTGGAGCACTGGGTGATGAGGATGACCGAGATGTCGGCGGCAGCCATGGCCTGGAAAACGCGGGCCGCGACGCCGGGGACGCCGGCCATGCCGGAACCGGTCACGTCCACCAGGGCGACGCCGGGCAGGAAGGTCAGGCCGCGGGCGCCGTTCTCGGAAGGCGGGGCGCCCTCGTGCACGAGGCTGCCGGGGTGGTGCGGCGAGAAGCTGTTGCGCACCCGCACGGGGATGCCTCTTTCGCGGGCCGGCTGGATGGTCTTGGGGTGGAGCACCTTGGCGCCGAAGAAGGAGAGCTCCATGGCCTCCTCGTAGCTCACCTCGGGGAGCACGGCGGCGTGGGGGACCACCCGCGGGTCGGCGCTGTAGATGCCGTCGACGTCGGTCCAGATCTCCAGGAGCTCGGCGTCCACGGCCCAGGCGGCGATGGCGCCGGAGTAGTCCGAGCCGCCGCGGCCGAGGAGGTTGGCGCGACCGTTGGCGTCGCCGCCGAAGAAGCCGGGCAGCACGGCCACGGCCGGGGGATTCTCGCGCAGGGGCGCGAAGGCCCGGCGGGTGGCCGGCCAGTCGGGAGTCGCCGACAGAGGGGAGCCGGTGGTGCGGATGAGGGTCTTGGGATCGAGCAGCCGGGCGTCGAGGCCGCGGGCCTGGAGGAGGCGGTGGAGCAGGGAGCAGGAGGCCCGCTCACCCAGGGAGGAATAGAGGGCCAGGGCGCGCGGCGGCTGCTCCAGGAGCAGGGCGAAACCGCGCAGCAGGTTGGCCATCTCCTGCTCCAGGACGCCCAGATCGGCCTCGGCTTCGGCGGTGCTCGCCGGTCCCAACTCGCCGCGGAGGTCGGCGAGGATGTCACGGTGGACCGAGTGGAAGCGGGCGAGCGGCGGGATCACCGAGCCGCCGACGGCCGCTTCGGCGGCGCCCCGGAGGAGAGTGTCCGTCACGCCTCCCGCCGCCGAGACCACGACCACGAGCGGACCCTCCGCCGCCTGCCGGGCGACGATCTCCGCCACCCCCCGCATGCGGGCCGAGCTGCCCACGGACGTGCCGCCGAACTTGACTACTCGCATCGCTCCATCCTCCGGAAAAAAGTCTTCGCACCTACCAAGTGCGCGGCCCCGCCATGGGGGGGACTTTTCCGGAGCTCCGGATTGATCGTACAGCTTTTCCTACTCGGCTTCGCGGGCGAGGATGCGGCGCTTGCGCTCGGCGCCCCAACGGTAGCCACCGGGGTCACCGTCGCCGCGGACGACGCGGTGGCAGGGGACGACGAGGGCCACCCGGTTGCTGGCGCAGGCCTGGGCCACGGCGCGCGCCGCGTTCGGCTGGCCCAGGGCCGCGGCCACTTCTCCATAAGAACGCGTCTCGCCGCGGGGGATCTCCTGGAGGGCTCGCCAGACGCGCCACTGAAAGGCCGTGGCCTGGAGATCCAGGGAGAGCTCGCGCGCCCCATGCCTGCGGTCGTGTCTTTCGAGAGCGGACAGCACGGCGTCGAGCCATTCGCGGAGCGCCGTGTCGTCGCGCTCGATCTCGGCGTTGGGATACTCCCGCCACAGCTCGGCTTCCAACGGTCCATCCGCATCCCCCATACTGACGGCGCAGATCCCCCGTTCCGTAGCGCCCACCAGCAGGCGTCCGAAGGGGGAGTCGGCCAGGGTGTAGCGGATGCGCATCCCCCGGCCGCCGCGGCGATAGGCGCCGGGCGTCATCCCCAGGTTCTCGCCGGCCTTCTCGTAGAGCCGCGAGCTGGAGCCGTAGCCCGCGCCGTAGGTGGCGCCGGCGACCGATTCGCCGCCCCGCACCTCCTCCTTGAAACGGCCGGCACGCAGGCGGGCGGCGTACTGCTTGGGCGAGAGGCCGAGAGCGGCCTTGAAGGTGCGGTGCAGATGCCAGGGGCTCATCCCCACCTCACGGGCGAGGTCGTTCAGAGTGGGCGTCTCGTCGAGGTGGCTCTCCAGATAGCCGCAGGCGCGCTGGACGGCTTCGGCCTGCCGGGAGGTCTCGCCCGGCCGGCAGCGCCGGCAGGCGCGGAAGCCGGCCCGCTCGGCCTCGCCGGGCACGGCGAAGAACCGGACGTTGCTCCGCCGCGGCCGGCGGGACGGGCAAGTGGGCCGGCAGTAGACGCCGGTGGAATCCACAGCGTAGACGAACCGGCCGTCGAACCGGGCGTCGCGTTCCACGACGGCGTTCCAGGCGGTCTCGGGATCCGGGGTACCAGGGGTGTTCGGGATGTGGCTCACGGCAAGGCTCATGATCGTTCCTCCTCTCGTTGGAGGCAAGATAGCTCCTGCGAGGAGGACGGCTCCATCCGGATCTTGCGGTCAAAGCAGAAGAATGGCTCAAGGAGGAGTGCAGGCGGGTGGGTCGGTAGCGACTGCGCGTGCTACTCCTCCGTAAAGCCGGAGGTAAGTATCTTTCAGAGATACCAATTTTTTCAGGAATATAAAACCTTTCAAAAATACTAACGTTGGGCACGTCGTACGAACGAACTTTGGGACTCGCCATTTTCATTCCTGGGTTATACTCATCGAAGCGACGCAAGTAAAAGAAGGCCAGATAGGATATGAGGAAGTACTATGAGGCTCCGCTACTGATGGATATTGTTGCGTACGTCAGACCGCCGCATCTGATCTCTTTGCCTGGCCAAGTGGCTGGCCATCGCTGGGCTCTCTGGCGCATGTCTGTTCTCCGCGGAGCGGGATTTCCGGCTGAGCTCGTGCTGGGGCTCTCCTCAAACGTTTGCGATTTAATTGATCAATTATCAGATTTCGCAAGGGATGTGCTGACCGCAAAAGCGGAGGCTCTGCGCCGAGTCCATCAGGCACTGGACGAGTTGCGTCTGCGGGAGGAGCCGGCGGCCCAGGAGCAGGTCCGGCGTCAGCGCGAGACCGACGGCCCCGAGACGTGGAGGATCCGGCCTGCAACGAGGCCTTCGCCGCTCTGCGGACCGCGCAGGGCGCCCTCGACGCCACCCGCGCGGAAGCCGAGCAGAGTTTCTCCCGGGACACCTTCCGGATCTCCCGGCAGATCGACCGCCTGGCGGCTGACGAGCGTTTCCGCGAGGCGGTGACCTGGCAGAACCGGAAAGCGGTCGTGACCGCCCTCGATTCACTCGTCCGCAACCCCGCCGAGCCCGGCCGCCGGGGATCGCAACGGCGCCAGCACGAGGAGCTGGTGGCGAGCTATCTCCAGCGCTACTGCGTGAAGAACGACACGATCGGCTTCTTCGGTCCCCTGGGCTATTGCGAGTGGGCCGACGAGGGGCGGGCGGTGCAGGTATGGCCGGGCCGGGAGCTGCTGGACCGGCGGGAGGTTTTTTTCGAGAACTGGTGCGTCGACGCGCTGGCGCAGCGGCTGTCGGCCGAGCCGGCGCTGCGGCCGTGGCTGACAGTGCGGCTGAAGTCGAGTTTCTTCCTGGAGGGGGATACGCTGCACCAGCCGTTCGGGCCTCCATTGCATCTGCCCGTGGTGGAGCTTCGCCTGCTGGCCGGTTGCAACGGGAGGCGGACGGCGCGCTCCTTGGCACGGGAGCTGCTGGCCGACGCCTCGCTGGGCCTGAGCGGGGAGGACGAAATCTACGCGCGGTTGGACGACCTGTGCCGTCGGCGGATTCTCACCTGGACGCTGGAGGTGCCGCTGGAGCTGCACCCGGACCGGACGCTGGAGGAGCAACTGCGACGCATCGAGCCGGAGGAGCTGCGAGCTCCGGCGCTGGCCGCTCTGGAAGAGCTGCGGGAGAGGAAGGCGAAAGTGGCGCGGGCGGCGGGGGACTCCGGTGCCCTCGGCGCAGCCTTGCGGGAGCTGGAAGAGGCCTTCACCCGGCTCACGGGGACGGCGGCACACCACCACGCCGGGCAAATGTACGCGGGACGTGGCCTGGTCTACGAGGACTGCCGGCGCAACGTCGAGGCGCGGTTCGGCCCGGAGCTGCTGGCGCGCCTGAGCCCGCCGCTGGGCCTGCTGCTGGGCGGCGCCCGGTGGCTGGCGGGGGAGATGACGCGCCGGGTCGAGGAGAAGCTGCTGGCCATCCACAGAGAGCTGCGGCGGCGGAGCGGGCGGGAGGCGGTGGACAGCCATGGCTTCTACGTGCAGGCGCTGGCGTCGTTGTTCGTGAAGCGCGAACGGGACGAGTGTTTCGCGGCGGCCGAGAGAGAGTACCAGCAGCGCTGGTCGCAGATCCTGGGCCTGCCCGAGAAGGCGGTGGAGAGGCGGCTGGGATTCACGGTGGGGGAGTTGGAAGACCGCTGGACCGAGGCCTTCGCCGATCCCAGGCCCGCGTGGAGCCTGGCCCACTACTGCAGTCCCGACATCCTGATCGCGGCGGCAGGGGAGGAGGCCCTGCGGCGGGGTGATTACGAGATCGTCCTCGGGGAGGTCCACTCCGGCAACACCATGCTCTGGTCCTGCTTCATGGCCCAGCATCCGGATCCCGGCAGAATCGTGGACGCGCTGCGCGACGACGCTGGAACGCGCTCGTTTGTCTTCCCGCAGATGATGAAGCACAGCACGCCCCAGCGGGTCAACATCGGGGCCCTGCTGCCCCAGTTCTACTGGTACCAGTTTGCGGACGACCCTCCGGCCCGGGGCGGAGCGGGTGCCCTGCCCGCCGGGGCGGTCGTCATCGAGGAACAGGAGGGCCGCCTGTGGGCGCGCACTCGCGACGGCGGCCTCGAGTTTGCGGCCATCGATCTGTTCAGCAGCCTGTTGATTCAGGAGTGCAACTCGATCATCGGCGACCTCCTTCCACCCTCCGCGCACCGGCCGCGGGTCTCCGTGGACGGCGTGGTGATTGCTCGAGAGCGCTGGAAGATCGCCCTGGCCGACCTCGACTTCATCAACGTCCAGGAGCCGGTGGAACGCTTCCGGGCTGCCCGCCGGTGGGCCCGGCAGACCGGGCTGCCGAGGTTCTGCTTCTATCGCACCCCCGCGGAGAGGAAACCCTGCTACATGGACTGGGAGAGCCCGATCTACCTGGACATCTTCGCCCGGTTGGCGCGCGCGGCGGGGGAGGCACCCGCCGGTGAGGGTAGGGTGACGCTCTCGGAGATGCTGCCGGGGCCGGACCAGATCTGGCTCTCCGACGCGGAGGGGCGCCGCTACACCTGCGAGGTGCGGTTGGTCGCCCTGGAGGAGGCGGGCGGCGCGGCCGGATCGATCCCGGACAGGGACCTTCAACGAATCGAGGTGTCATGATGAGCTTCCTGGATGACCTTCGCTCCAGTCTGAGGCTCCTGGTCCGGAACCCGGCCACGACGGGGCTGGCGGTGATGACCCTGGCGCTCGGCATCGGCGCGAGCACCTCGATCTTCAG
>CAXTNS010000191.1:7009-10542 GCA_964245465.1 uncultured Thermoanaerobaculia bacterium | reverse complement strand
GCGCCATCCTCGCCTTCGACGACCGCATCGGTCGCCTGCCGGAAGGCACCGACTTCAACCATGTGACTGCTCAGCGGATGAGCGCTGCCGGCGAGAGGTTGTGGGGCGAAGGCGTATCGGTGTTGCCGAGCCGGCCGCCTCAGACGCTCTACGATCTGTTCTCTTATCCGGACGGCGGCGCCGTCGTCGCGGTCGTGACCTACCCGTTTGAGTTCTTCTACGGCGGGATCCATCTGGTCTTGCAGCGGCTGGCCGCGGATGGCCGCCCACTCTGGCCCACGGAGGGGGTGACGGTCGTCGATCTGACCTCATCACCCGACATGTACGAAGGTCCGGTCTTCGGCTCCGTTGACGACGGCGTGCTGCGGATCGCCTGGGAGCGCTCCAGCCAAAGATCTCCTTTCCGCTCCGAGATTCGCTTCTCCGCCTTCGATGCCGCCGGCAACCGCCTCACCCCGAGCGACGGAGTCTCCCTGGTGCGTCCCACGCCGTTTAGCGATGGGCCGTTGCTTCGTGGATTCGCCTTCGACCCTGCGAGCGGTTCCTCCTTCGTGGTGTGGGAAGGCGCGAGGGGCGCGGCCGCCGTTCTCTACACCCCGCGATAGGCCTCGGCGTGACTCAAGGCCGTCGCGCAGACGAGGTCTTTGCTACTCCGCCTTGGCGGATGAAGGGTCGCCTTCTTTATGACAAGCACTGATTCTCGCGTAACGATCCACATGGTGGCGAGCCTCGACGGCTTCATCGCTCGAAAGGACGGAAGTGTCGATTGGCTCGAAACTTCGGACGAATTCGCAGACGGGGACACCATGGATCCCGTGTTCGTCGAGGCGTTCCTCAAGACGATCGACTGCTACGTCATGGGATCGCGAACCTATGAGACGGCGCTGCGTTTTGAAGCCCAAGGGATGGGGTGGGCGTACGGCGACAAACCGACCTTTGTCCTCACTCATCGCGAGCTGCCGCGGACCCGGGATACCGTCGAATTCTACTCAGGCGATCTCGCGCAGCTCGTGAATGGGCGTTTTCGGCCGACATTCCGAGCTATCTGGTTTGTTGGCGGCGGTGTCGTCTCCGCCGAATGCCTTCGTCTCGGGCTGGCCGACGAAGTTCGCTATTCGATCCTCCCGATCTTGATCGGTGATGGGATCCCATTCTTTGATAAGCTCGACAGGGACATCGCCCTGCATCTGGCGGAGGTCAAAGCCTACAAGAGCGGCATGGTGGCGCTTCGTTACGAGGTGCGAAAAGGGGCGGTCCGCTAGGCTCGCGGGGGAGCCTGGACCCGCCCCCCAAGCTACTCTTCGATCCGCACGTCCACGTAGTCGGGGAAAGGCTGGACGAGCGCGAGGTCGTTTTCCAGGATCGCGGTCTCGCCCTCCCGGCCGATCTCCTTGAAGCCGGCGAACTTGTAGGTGATCAGCATCTGCCGGTTGCGGCCGTTCGAGACGAACTCGGCCCGCAGGCGCACGCCCGCTTCCCGCGCCATCGCCATGATGTGATTGAGCAGGATCGATCCCACCCCCTTGGACATCACCCGGCAGGACATCAGCAGCAGCTTGACCGTCCAAAATTCGGGGCCGTGCTCGATCAGCGTCAGGCCGATCTTGCCGTACGTGCCGTGCCGGTCCGTGAGGCTCGCCACCAGGAGCTTGTGCCCGGGCGACCGGCTGAGCTCGTCCAGCTCCTCATAGGAGTAGGTGTAGCCCGTCGTGTTGAGCTGGTGCGTGCGCACCGTCAACTCCTCGGCCCGCTGCAGGTCCGCCTCCCGGGCCGGGGCGATCGTGAACACCATGCCCAGCGTGGCCAGGAACTCCTCCTTGGGACCCACGAACTCCGCCTCCTCGTGGTTCCTCCGGATGTCCGCCAGGTACATCCGGCGGCGGACCTTCGAATCCTCGGTGATGAAGCGCGGCTTGAGCTCCGGCCGGTCCAACAGGCCGTCGAGCCGGCGCGAGTCGAGGCACAGCACCTTGCCGTGCGAGAAGGCCACCTCCTCGCGCTCGAACGGTTGGTCGTCCACGAACGCGATGGCGTCCAAGCCGATGTTGATGTCCTGGGCGATCTGGGCGACTGAAGAGGCCTTCGAGTTCCAGTTGATCTGGGGATAGAGGAAGTACTCGTCGAGACCGTGCTCCCGCAGCCGGGCCATGGCGACCTCGTGGTCGTTGCGGCTCGCGATCGAATGGAGGATGCCCCGCTCATCGAGCGTCTTGATGATCTCGACCACGTCCGGCCGCACCCGGACCTCCGAGTCCTCCAGCAGGATGCCGTCCCAGACCGTGTCGTCCAGGTCCCACACCACGCACTTGATGGATTGCTTCTCCTGCTTCTCCATGACCGTTCACATCTCCTGAAGCTCGAAGAGAGGGATCGTGATCTGCTGGATCTGCGTGCTGCCCTCGATGATCTCCGTCACCTTGGCGTCCCGCAGATAGCGGCCCACCGGGTAGTCCTCGCTGCAGCCGTTGGCGCCGTGGATCTGCACGGCGTCGTTCGCCGCCCGCACGGCCGCACGCGAGGCGTAGTACTTGGCCACCATGGTCTCCATGAACGCCCCCGGATCGCCCTGGTCGCGCAGGTAGCCGGCCCGCAGGCAGAGCAGCCGGGCCGCCCGCACCTCCACCGTCATGTCCGTCAGGAGGGCCCGGATGAGCTGGTGGTCCATCAGCGGCACGCCAAACTGCCGGCGCTCCGCGGTATAGCGCCGGCAGGCGTCCACGCAGGCCTGGCCGATGCCCACCGATCCCCAGGCCACGCTGTAGCGCCCCTGCTCCAGGGCCGCCGCCGCCACGTGCGAGACGCCGAACCCCACCCGGCCCAGCAGGTTCTCCTTGGGGATGCGGCAGTCCTGGAGGTCGAGCTCCGCCAGCATCGAGGCCCGGGTACCCGTGATCCCATGGAGCGGCCGCACCGACAGGCCCGGCGCGTCCCGTTCCATCAGGAACGCCGTGGGCTTGCCCTCGCACTGGGCGAGCACCAGGAACACGCCCGCGATCTGCCCGAACGTCGTCCACTTCTTCCGGCCGTTGAGCACCCAGGCATCCCCGCCGTCAACGGCTGTGGTCTCCACCGACTTGGCGTCACTCCCGGCGTTGGGCTCCGAGAGCGCCAAGGCGCCGAGAACCTCGCCGCGCGCCATCCGCGGCAGGAACCGCTCCTTCTGCTCCGAATTCCCCCAGCGCAAGATCCCGTGGGCCACCATGTCGTGCACCGTCAGGAGCGACCGCACCGAAGAGCACCCGTGACCGACCTCCTCCGTCAGCAGGCCGTACGTGATCATGTCCCGGCCCAGTCCGCCGAACCGCGCCGGCACGTTCGAGCCGAGATAGGACTGCTCCCGCAGCTTGTCCACCAGCGACAGCGGGATCGCCCCTTCGCGGTCCCAGAGGTCCGCGTGAGGCACGATCTCCGCCGCCACGAAGGCCCGAAACTTCTCGCGGGCGCCGCGCTGCTCGGGAGTCAGCTCCAGCTTCATTGCGCCGAAACACCTTGCTTGCGGGCTACCAGGTCCGAGATCGCCTGGATGGAGCGGA
>CAXTNS010000191.1:0-6999 GCA_964245465.1 uncultured Thermoanaerobaculia bacterium | reverse complement strand
GGAATGTTGACAGATCCAGGTCTTCATCTACGACGGCGACGCCGAACTCCTTCTCCACGAAGGCCACGAGTTGCATGGCCAGCAGAGAGTTCACGAAGCCCAGGGCGAAGATGTCCTCGTCCGGCTGCAGATCGTGGCTCTTGAAGTAGCGGGACAGGAAGCTTTTTACTTTGGTCTGTGTATCGTCCATAAGGATCCTTACATTGAAATTCCGTAGTCGTAGAACCCCTTGCCGCTCTTGCGTCCGTGGAGCCCGGCGTCCACCATCTTCTTGAGCAGCGGACACGGCCGGTACTTGCTGTCGTTGAACGACTCGTACAGCACCTCGATCGAGTACAGGATCGTGTCCAGCCCGATCAGGTCCCCCGTCTCCAGCGGTCCCATCTTGTGGCCGAAGCAGGTCTTGAAAAGCTGATCCACCTGCTCCGCCGTGGCGACCCCGTCCTGGACGAGGAAAACCGCCTCATTGATAGTGAGCATCAGCACCCGATTCGAGACAAACCCGGGAGAATCGTTCACCAGGATGCAGTCTTTGCCCATCTGCGCAAGGAACCGGCGGGCGGTCGCGATCGTCTCCTCGCTCGTGTGATAGCCGCGGATGGCCTCCACCATGGGCTTCAGGGGCACGGGGTTCATGAAGTGCATGCCGAGCACCCGGTCCGGCCGGCGGGTGAGCGAACCGATGCGGGTGATGGGGATGCACGAGGTATTGGCCGCGAACACCGCCCGCTGGGGGCAGATGGCGTCCAGCCGGGGATAGATCTCCTTCTTGACGTCCCACTTCTCCGTGGCGTTCTCCACCACGAAGTCGGCCTCGCCGAGCGCCTCGTACTCCGTCGTGAACGTGATGCGGCCGAGGATGGTCTCGGTGCTCTCCGAAGCGCCTCCCTGGGGGCCCGCGGGTTTGGCCTCCTTGCGGAACATCCCCGTGAAGCGGAGGTTCTTCCGGATCTCCTCGCGCGCCCGGTCCAGCGTGGCCCCGGAGACGTCCACGAGGACCACCTGATGGCCCGTCTGCGCGAGGTTCTGCCCCAGCCCCCCCCCCATGCCGCCGGCACCCACAACGCCGACGGTACGGAGCTCCATGATCGCGGCTCCTCCTGATCTCGAAGGGTCTCGAAGTCCCGCGGTACGCGGGACGAACCCCGCATCTTAGTCGATCCATCCCTGGACCGGCACTTGAGCTACTCTTGGACCCGCGATGTCCCGCCACCGCCTCGACGTCACCGGCACCCTCTGTCCGCTCCCCATCCTCCTCTCCGCCCGGGAGATGAGGAAGCTCCAGCCCGGCGACCTCCTGGAGATCGTGGGCGACGACCCCGGCATCCGCGAGGACATGCCCGTCTGGTGTGAACGAGCGGGGCACCGCCTCCTGGGGATGGAAGAAGACGGGGGCCGGATCCGTTCTCTGGTGGAGAAGGGGGAGTCCCGGCGCAGGCCTGTTGAGCCCGGCGCTTGACTTCAGTCCGTCCGGCTGCTACAAATTCTCCCCCTTGGAGCCGCCCGGCTCCAAGTGCCCAGGTAGCTCAGTTGGTAGAGCACGTGACTGAAAATCACGGTGTCGTTGGTTCGATTCCGACCCTGGGCACCATTTAACTCCCACGAAGAACAGCAATTAGCGCCACGGTCGGAGACGGGGTAAGAGCCCCCTTCTTCGGGCTCGGCTTCGGCTGGAAGCCATAGGCGCGCCCGTGTGTCAGGCAGAGCTTGCGCGGATCCTGCGCGATAGACAGATCCTCTCCACAAACAGCAACCCGATGCCAACGCCATCTTCCGGGTTTTGACGATCTGCTCTCAACTTCATCCTCGACTACTGGGAGCACTGGCCCGATAAGGGTCAACCTGCGCGCCGTGGCGGACATGCGGCACGTCCAGGGGTACCTCGCGCAGTTGGCAGGGCCGAACAACGCCTACGACTCTGCACACGAGGAGCACCTTGCAGGAGTGGGTGGAGACGTGGCCCGCGAAATTGCCAAGCTGGCCGACCGCATCGAGGATGAGCTTGGCACGCGGCGGGGAGAGGTGTAGCCGTGCCGCGTATCCCTACGCCCCTTACCTGGAAGCGCCACGACCTCGCTGTCTCTGAGCCCAAGGCATGGTTGACCGGCTGTACACCATGGCGGTTCCGGGATCGTTTCCGGCCACCTCACCATCTACGGCCTCCTGACAACAGGTGGTTCAACCTGCCCTCTCAGGCGAAGATCATCGAGTTGGAGATGCAGAGCGCCTGCAAGGAAGCGGCGGAGCAGTTTATCCGATCGACTTGAGTACCTGTCCAAGTCTTGCAGTGGATAGCGAAGAAGAACGCTGCAAGGTGGGGACTGGGGCGGAGGCCCACACAGGGAGGATCTCCGCCAGAACTTCGTCCTAACGTCGGATGAACTTCAAGTCGTCGAAGGCGATGAACTGGCCAGCGGAGCCGTTGTTGGTATCCCTAAGATAAATGCTGTACCTTACACCGCCTGAGAAACTCCAATAGCCATTGACATGATTTGGGTTTGATATCCTGACCCACCTTCCACGGTTAGTAGATTGGTTGATAGGGCTACTCAGAGAACCATCCACTTCATATTTAAGGCTTGTTGCTGTGGCAAAGGTAGTGCTGCTAGGGATCCATGCCTGTACTTCGTACAGCCCCGTCGTCCTAATCAGAGCTCTCCACCAACCATAGTTCTCTGACGTGCCGGTCTTGGAGCAGATGAAGTGCATAAAGCCGCCAAGTCCATCTGCGGATGTTCCCCACATCCGCTCACCGCCATTATAAGACATCGCACATCCTGGCCCATAGGTTCCGAAGTAGTAAGAGGATGTGGAGGCGTAGTCCTCTATGACGGTTTCGCCTGTTGCCTGGATCGTCTTTGCTAGTGGAGCAGGAGCCGAGGATCCTGGATAAATGTAGCCGGCAAGGTATTTCACTAGTATTGACTTGTCGTAGTCTATATCCTTCGTGCAGGTTTCATTGCACCTTTGCTCTGTCACTGATACCGTTCCATTTGCCATAATTCCTTTAACCGTAGCTACGTGGCCACTGCCACCAAAATCGTCTATGAATACCATGACCGCTCCAACTTTTGGGATCGTACCGCCTTGAGCAAATCCGCTGCCAAGTGCCGCCAAGCTCATCCATTTATAAGCATCGCGTCCACTGACATTGCCAAAGGCAAAGTTGTCGGCACCCGATCGCATTTGCTCGGCCTTCCAGGTGCAATTGCCCAGGACTGGGCAACAGTTGTATGGATTATTTGATGAATCATTTTCTCCACAATTGGTGCACGAAGTGGACTTTGTGGTAAAGCCCGTTATCTCATTTTTATAGATCTGCAAGTCTGTAGGGCCACCGGACCCAATAGACAGAGTTTTGATTAGTATCTCTACGGTTCCCGGCTCCGTCTCGAGGGTTGGGAACCCAATCTGATATAGATACGACTCTCCCTGAAAGACCAATACAGTTCCTGCCACGTCGTGTGCGCTGGCTGGCGCTGACCAGTAAAAGGCCTCTCTGCCACTAATGGTGCCTCTGGACTTTTCAAATCCCATGAGTCCATCGGCTATTGCATTTTTATGCGAACTGCGTATCCATTCCTTGATATCGGGCACTTCGGAGAAGACCGAAATTCCGATCGAGCCTCTTTGGGATTGGGTAAGAATGATTTGATGTTTTGCTCGGTACGATGGACCGTCTTGGGGAAATTCCCGCTCCTCCAGTGTCCAATCCGAGGGGTACTGGAAGTGAATGTCAAAGTCCCTATTGTCATAAGTATCCAAGAACCGTTCATCTAGATAGGTTTGCTCCGTGTTGCCGGATTGCGATTTAGGACTGACTGCATACGTCGTGGCACTCAGGATGAAGGTTGCGAAAAGGAGTACAGTGGCGAGGATAGAAAGGCGTTTCATAACGGTTCCTTTTTGAGGTAAAGTGCCGACGCCGAATGCGCCGGAACAGAGATGGTGGAGATGAGGTTTCTGGAAGCTTGAGGAGGATGTTGGCGGCAAAATAGACTCTATTCTAGATGAAGACAAAATTTCTCTGATCCTGCACAAGGCGCATAGCTGATCCAGTACCCGGATGGGGTTCTGTTACAACTTGTTCTGGCTGGTGCTTGCTGCCTTCATCTAAGAAGGCGTAGGTCTGGAGGAAAAAAGGCTCAGGAGGGTAGCGCCCTTCCTCTGGCCTATTGTTTGCCTGGAAGGTCGTTCCCGATAGCGGGGCCGGCCCTTGGGAGGTCGGACGTTGTGCCTGCCGTGGTTTGTTTCAAGGGAAGTAAGTGAGCTACTGTGGAGACAGCAGGGCTCTGTACTTTACTGCGTCGGTGGGCTTCTCCCAATCCTCGTAGAGTTTTCCCAGACTGTCGGATTACCCGTCGGCACAGCGATACAGAGGCATTGCCGAGGTATTCACGCTCGGTAGGTGACTCCTACTCTAAGTCTAAGGGCCCTAAGGATGGTTCTGATGTCGCCGAGTAGGCTGCCCTTCTCGGCAGTCAGCCAGTCTCTTCAGCCAGTCAGCGGCTGCCTTCGTGCGGGGAGACTTATCACCTAAGGATGCTTTTAGGCCCTGATGGCTCTCTAGGAGGAGAGGCTTTGCTTCCTGGCAGTGTCCCATTTCTAAGAGAACACTCCCGAGGTAGTTCTGAGCATCCGCAATATACCAATGCCCTGGTTGAAGGCGCTTTCGGAAAGCGTCAAGCGCCTCTCGCAGAACAGGTACACCAGCTTCCATATCGCCCTTATCTCTGGCCAAAAACCGGCCATAATCTCGGATAACTGCTGCTGCTAAGGGGTCAGCTCGGTTGTCGGCTGTGGCGGAACTCACTTCCAGGGCCTTACGAAAGGTATCCTCGGCCTCGGGAAGACGCTTCTGGCTTGCCAGATTCTCGGCAAGGTCGCCCATGCAAAACGCAATATAGAGATGGTCCTTGGGAAGGCTTGCTTGGAAGAGCGTCAGAGCTTCGCGGATGGATGCCTCGGCCTCCGTCAACTTTCCAAGGGCGCTCAACGCCTTTCCAAGGTTGCTCAATGCTATGGCAGTGGAGGGAGTGGGGGCCTGATCGACCCTGCGGTGAATTTCGACTGCCTGACGCAGGTATGCTTCCGCGAGAGTAAATTTTTCTTGATCGAGCAGCATCAGCCCCATATTATTGAGAGTGCCCGCCACATTGGGATGATCCTCGCCATAGATTTGGCGCTGGAGGGAAAGAGTTTGGGTATATACCCGTAAGGCTTCGTCGTATTTCCCGGCGTGGTCGAGGACAACGCCAAGATAATTCATAGCTTCGACCGTGCGAGGGTGATCGCGCCCGAGCTTGCTCCGAAAGAAATCGATCGCTTGACGAAAAAGCTTCTCAGCTTCTCCATACTGACCGCGGTCATCGTAAATCTGAGCCAAGTTGGTGAATACGGCAGGTTCCCTTTCGGGGAGCTTTCTGTCTAGCTCTAATGCTTCTTGTAATAACGCTTCGGCCTCGGAGTTTCGGTTCTGGAGATGAATCGACCAGGCGAGATTGCTAAGTGCCACGACTCGATCCTTCTGCGATCGTTGAGTTCGTCCATGTGCGATCTGGAGAGCTTTCCTCAAGTATTTCTCAGCCAAAGGAAAATCCCCTTGAGTCAGGGCTGCATCTCCAAGGCAGGTGAGCGCTGAGCCGACCTCGGCGTGCTGGTTTCCAAAGATGCCCTCCCGAATTCGTCGCGACTCGTTGCAAAGTTCCATCGCTTCTTCGGGGAGGGCAAGTTGAATGTAGATCGTCCCCAGTTTTTCAAAGAGAGTCGCCTGCACCTCTGGTTGCTTTCGCAGTTCGGATCGGATTCGCAGAGTTCCTCGCTTCAGTAGCTCGACCAGTGATACCTTCTTCCCGCGAGCTACCGCAGGATCGGCCACTTCAAAGAGGTTCACCAGAAGGTTCGACACTTGCTCGAACTTATCTCGTTCTCGGGCAGTCTTCTGCTGCTGAAACCACATTGAAATCCCGAAGGCAAGACTTAGTAAAAATACTGCCGCCGTTACAGTGGCCGCGAGCCGATTGCGGCGGAGAAACTTGATGGTTCGGTACCCCCAGCTATCCCGCTGTGCCGAAACCGGAAAGCCTTGCAAGTGCGCAGCGATATCTCCCGCGAGTTGCTCCACAGAGCGATAGCGTCTCGATGGTTCCTTGCGCAAGGCCATCATCACGATCTTGTCGAGATCACCTTGGAGCTGACGGCGGAGTTTTCGCGATTCGCGGTCTCGGCGCGCTTCTACTCTAGATGAGCCAACCTCCGTTGCATTCGGTATTTTCTGGATCGAAGTCCGACTGGGAATCTCCGGTTCCTGCTCACAGACGATCCTTCGAACCTCCTCTTCGGTGTGGCCTTTCAGGGAGTACGGAAGGCTTCGGGTGAGAAGCTCGTAGAGAAGAACTCCAAGTGAATAGACATCGCTTGCTGTAGTAATGTGATTTCCGGATACTTGCTCCGGGCTCGCATAATCCGGCGTAAAGAATCGCAGGCGAGTAACCGTTGCGGGATCGGGAGAGTCAGCGGATTGGAGAAGCTTGGCAATGCCGAAATCGAGAAGCTTGGGCTCTCCAGCCGGGGTTACCAGGATGTTGCTCGGTTTCAGATCGCGGTGGACCACCAGATTTTGGTGGGCATACTCAACGGCTCCGCAGATTTTTTGGAAAATCCTGAGACGTTCAGCGATGGAAAGGTTGTGTTCAATGCAGAAGCGGGTAATTGGGAGGCCATCGACAGGCTCCATGATGAAATACGGAGTCCCTTCCTCGGTGCGTCCGACTTCATAGAGCTTCGCAATGTTTGGATGATTCAGGTTGGCGAGAATCTGAATTTCCTGTTGAAATCGCCACTCGATTTCAGGAATCGAATGAATGGGCCGCAGAAGCTTGATGGCTACCTGTCCCTCGAATTCTTGATCGGCGCGGGCGGCAAGATAGACGGTTCCCATGCCGCCATGTCCGAGCTCCCGGATGATCCGGTAAGCTCCGATGGTACGACCCTCGGGGG
>CAXTNS010000190.1:4658-10582 GCA_964245465.1 uncultured Thermoanaerobaculia bacterium | reverse complement strand
CCTCACCTCCCCTTCCACCGCACCACCTACACCCTCCAGTCCGGTCCTGACTCCGGACGCCGCCTCCACTTCATCGACCACGGTGTTCCCGCGTCCCAACCGGTCCTGATGATCCACGGCAATCCCACCTGGAGCTTCCTCTGGCGGAAGGTCATCGCCCTCCTCCCCACCTTCCGGTGCGTGGCTCCAGATCTTCTGGGCTTGGGCTTTTCCGACCGTCTCCCCTCCATGAAGGATCACTCCCTTGACCGTCATGGCGCGGCCATCGCGGAGCTGGTTCAGGCTCTCGATCTTCGTGGGGTGATCCTGGTGGCTCAGGACTGGGGCGGTCCCATCGCCGCCCAGGTCGGGGCCCGGCTGCCGGAACGGATCGCCGGGCTCGTCCTGTCCAACACGGCGGTGATCATCCCGAAGCATCCGCGGGGAACCTGGTTCCACAAGCTCGCCAGGGTGCTAGGGCTAAGCGACTTCGTCTTCCGTGGTCTCGGGGTTCCACAGAACACGCTCGGATGGGTTCAGGGGGACCGGCGCTCGATTCGCGGCGACGTGGCTCGGGCCTACCGTTGGCCTCTTCGGACGTGGCGGGACCGCGTTGCCCCGCTCGCCCTGGCGCGGATGGTGCCGGACGGTCCGGACCACCCGAGCGTTCCCGCCCTGCGCCGGGGCGAGGCCTAGGTACGGTCCTTCACGGGTCCCATCGCGCTGGTGTGGGGGACGGCCGACCCCATCATGGGATCGGCTTTGCGGCGGCACGAGCGGGAGCTGTCCCGGGCCGCCGTCACGCGGACCGGCGCCGGCCACTTCCTTCAGGAGGAGGTGCCGGAGGAACTGGCCGCCGCCGTGGAGGGCGTCTCGCGCGGCACGCCTCCCGCTTGATCCGCCTTGCGCCGGCGCCAGGTCAGATATGCCGGCAGCAGCGTGATCGCCACCAGAGAGGTGAACAGGGCTCCCAGAATGGCGACCTCGCCCGTGGACCGCAGGCCCGAGTAGTGGGAGAAGATGATCGAGCCAAAGCCCACGATGGTGGAGGTTGCCGCCGCCGCCACGGCCTTGCCCGTCTCGCGGAGGGCCTGGGTGAATTCCGCCTCCGGCAGGTGCTTCACCTCCCCGTAACGGTGGAGGATGTAGATACCGTAATCCACCCCGATGCCGATGATCATCGTCGTCACGAAGATGTTGATGAAGTTCATCTGGATGCCGAAGAGCACCATCCCCCCGATCATCATCGTGATGCCCAGCAGCAGGGGCATGAGGGCCAGCAGGACCGACCGCGGATTGCGGAAGTCGATCCACAGGATCAGCGTCACCAGGCCCAGCCCCAGGAAGCCGGCGATCCAGGCGTCCCTCAGCACCATGGCGCGGACCCGCTGGTTGATCCTGTTGACACCGGTGAGCTGCGCCTTCGGGCCCAGTTGCTCGGCCAGCCGCAAGGCCTCGGGCGGCGCTTCCCGGCGCCAGCGGTTGGCGGGGGGGTAGAGGTAGACGGCGGCCTTCCAGCCATGCTCCTTCTTCTTGATGTACCGGCCGAGGAGCAGCTTGGTCTGTTGGTTGCTGGCGAAGTCCTCGGGGCCGATGGGCTTGGTCAGGCTGACGGCCTGGGCCAGCAGGTCGAGACCCGGCTCGAAGGGCGCTGGGCGGATACCCTGTTTCGTCGCCTCGTCCGCGAAGGTGGCGCGGATGCGCGCCAGGTCGAGCGCCCCGCCGCGGTTGCGCGCGAGCCAGTCCAGAGCCTCCCGCTGCTGCCGCTCGGGCGGGATCAGCGAGGTCGGGCCGCTGAAGCCGTAAAGGATTTCCTGGTCCACCAGACGCTTGGCTCCGGCCGAGGCGCGGTCCGAGAGCTCGAGCACCTCCTCCAGGGAGTCGCCGGTGAGCGTGAGGATCATGGCGTCGAAACCCGAGCCGAAGTGCTTGCCGACCTCGGTGGTCACCTCGATACCGCGGTTGCCGCTCGGCCGCATGGTCTTCATGCTCTCGTCGAACTGGATGTTGAGCGCCAGGGCCAGTCCCACGAGGGTGAAGGCCATACCCGCCAGCAGCGCGGTAACGGGGTGGCGGATCGAGAACGCGGTCAGGCGATTGGTGCCGAAGCTGTGCAGAAAGAGCTTGGGCTCCTTCTGGCTCTTGCGGTGCTTGTCCTCGCCCCAGGCGAGCATGGCAGGCAGGAGGATCAAGACCGACACCATGCAGAACAGGATGCCGGTGCCGGTCAGGATGCCCATCTGGCGCAGGCCTGTGAAATCGGTGAAGGTGAACGCGTAGAAGGTGGCCGCCGTGGTGATGGCGCCGGCCATGACAGCCGGTCCAGTTGCCCCGGTCATGGCGGCCAGGGCCTGCTCCAGCGTCGCGCCGCCGCGCCTCTCCTCCACGTAGCGCCCGTAGGAGACGATGACGAAGTCAATCCCCAGGCCGATCAGCAGGGCGGCGCAGACGCTGGTGGCCGAGCTCAGGGCGCCGAAGAGGGCGGACGCGAACCCGAAGGTGAACACGAGTCCGCAGAGCAGCGGCACGAAGGCGTAGAGCAGCGCCCCCACGCGCCGGAACGCGAAGAGGAAGAGGATGAACACCCCGAGCGCCGAGGTGATGATGTTGACGATCATGTCCTTGCGGATCAGCCCGGCGTCGCCCACAGTGGTCATGTGCGGTCCACCGAGATCGACCGCGACAACCTTGTCGACGGACACCACCATCTTCTCCGTAAACGGAACGTCCTGGGGCGGCTTGACCGGCTCAGCCAGGATCAGCAGCAACCGGTGGTCGCGGGACAGGTAATACCCGCGGGTCCAGTCGACGTTCAGCGTGCCGCGGGAGCTTTCGAGCCGGCCGAGGAAGATCTCGGACAGGCCCATGGGATCGTTCAGGAACAGCTCCTTCAAGGCGAGGGCCTGGGGGGTGAGGAGCTGGCGGCGCAGCTCGCTCACCCGCTGGCGGATCCCCTCGTCCTGGAGCTTGGCCGCCAGGCGGTCGCGCCCGGGCGCGTCGAGGAACAGCAGAGCCTTGGGGAAGAAGGTCTCCAGCAGCTCGGCCGGGTCGCCGATCCGATGCTGGACGTTCTTGAGCTCGGGCACCTTGGAGAGCCCGGCCGCCAGCTCGTCCACCAGGGACTCGTAGGGGTCCACCACGGCGCCTTCCGGGATCTTGACGACCACCAGGAGGAAGGTCTGGCTGCCGAAGTCCTGCAGAGTCTCCACGTAGGCCTGGATGACCGGATCCCGCCGGGGCAGCAGGTTCAGCATTTCGGTGTCGAAGGAGAGCCGGGCGATCAGCACGGCGGACACGGCGACGAGCAGCCCGAAGACGGCGAAGACCAGCCGGTAACGGTGCCTGGCAAAAACCGCCAAGCGCTCCAGATACTTTCTCATCAGTTACCTCAGAGGGGGCGGAGCGCCCAGGTCCCCGCGCAGGATCAGCCGGCCGAAGCGCACGAAGTACTCGATGCCGGAGTAGATGGTGATCGCCAGGGCCGCCCAGAGCGAGATGGGGGCCAGGTGGGGAAAGAGCCGCGAGATCTGGCTGTGGATGATGAGCAGAGCGATCGAGATGATCTGCACGGTCGTCTTGACCTTGCCCGAGAGCCCCGCCGGAATGACCAGGTTCTCCGCCGAGGCGAAGCTCCGCAGCGACGTCACCGCGAACTCGCGGGCGATGATCACCACCACGATCCAGGAGGGCACCAGCTTCGGATCCATCTCGACCAGCGAGATGAAGGCCGCCGAGATCAGGATCTTGTCCGCCGCCGGGTCGAGCAGCGTACCCAGGCGGGTGACCTCCTTGCGCCGCCGGGCCAGATAGCCATCCAGGAAATCCATGACCGCGGCCAACAGGAACAGGCCCAGGCCCCACCACTCCTTGCCGTCGAACTTGGTGAGCAGCACCACCACCAAGGGTGGCACGAGCAGAATGCGGCAGATGGTGAGCAGGTTGGGCAGGTTGAGCATGGGTACTCGAAGCGCAGCCGGGCTGACGCCGGGGGCATTCTATGCCACCGTGCGGCGGACAGCACCCTTTCCCACGGCTACCGCGGACCGCTGATGGAGGTCGTCACCAGGAGACGGTTGTTGGGACCGCGCACGAGGTAGGGCTTGCGGCGGATGCCCGTGGAGGGGGGCACCAGGGGCTGGGCCGCCGCGACCTGGAACTCTCCGCCCCCCCCGCTGTTGTAGAGGGAGAGGACCCGCTTCACGTATGCCCGCGTCTCCGCAAAGGGCGGGATGCCGCCGTGCCGCTCTACGGCGCCGGGGCCGGCGTTGTAGGCTGCGATGGCGAACTCCAGCCGTCCCGCGAACCGGTCGATCATCTGGCGCAGGTAGCGGGTGCCGCCGCGGATGTTGTCGTCCGGATCGTAGGGATTCTGCACGTTGAGCAGGCTCGCCGTGGCCGGCATGAGCTGCATCAGGCCGATGGCGCCCTTGTTGGAGAGCGCCCGCACGTTGTAGCCGGACTCGGTCTGGATGAGGGCCTTGACCAGCTTGGGGTCCAGAGCCTGGGCGTCGCTGTGGCGGTTGATGAGCGGCTCGAGGTCGGCGTCGGGAACCGGTACGAGCTTAGCCGACATCCGCCGCGTGTGCTGCGCGGCATTCTCGTTGACGATGACCTTGCGGCCGCTCGCTCCGATGACGATCTTCACGTCCGCCGCCGCGGCCAGCGCGGGGAAGAGCGCGAGGAGCGTCCAGGCGAGGGCGCGTACGCCCGTTCTCATCACGACCAGCCCCTTCTGAAAGGTACTGCCGGGATCCTGGACCTAGCGATCTGTTCGGTACTACAGGGAGACTATCTTATTCAGAAATGGCTAGATTGCAAGGGGGATTGTGCAATCCGCCTTTCTCAGGACGTCAGGATGCCCCCAACTGCTCCCGCACAGCCTCCTCCACGGAGGCGAGCGCGGCCGGCAGCTTCTCCGGTTCCTTGCCGCCGGCCTGGGCGAAGTCGGGCCGGCCGCCGCCCCCGCCGCCTACGATGGCGGAGAGCTTCTTGACCAGCTCGCCGGCCTTGACCCGCGAGGTCAGGTCCTTGGAGACGGCGGCCACGAGGCTGACGTTGCCGTCGCTCCGGGTGCCGATCACCACCACGCCCGAGCCGAGCTTGGAGCGCAGGGTGTCGGCCATGTCGCGCAGCTCGTTGGCGGGCGCGGGGGGCACCTCGCGGGCCAGCACGCGGATGCCGTCCACCAGCAGCTCCTCGTCGCCACCGGAGGCGGTGCCCGAGACGCTGCCCGAGACGAGCTGCATGCGGAGCTTCTTCATCTCCTGCTCCAGCTCGCTCTGGCGCTGGCGGATCTGCTCCGCCTTGTGGAGCTGCTGGTCGTAGTCGCCCGCGCGGATGCCCAGCCGCGCCACCAGCTCGCCGTAGGCGGCCCGCTGGCGGCGGATCTCCTCCAGCGCCCAGGTGCCGGTGAGCGCCTCGATGCGGCGCACGCCCGAGGCCACGCCACGCTCGGACTCGATGACGAAGAGGCCGATTTCTCCGGTATTGCGCACGTGGCAGCCGCCGCACAGCTCCAGGCTGAAGCCCGGGACGTTCACCGTGCGCACCCGCTCGCCGTACTTTTCGCCGAAGAGGGCCATGGCGCCGGCCGCGATGGCCTCCTGGTAGCTGCGCCAGACGAGCTCCGTGCCCACGGCGCGGCGGATCCACTCGTTGACCAGGTCCTCCGTCTGCTCGATCTCCTGCCGGAACATGGCCCGGTGATAGGTGAAGTCGAAGCGCAGGCGGTCCGGCGCCACCAGCGAGCCCGCCTGGCGGACGCTTTTGCCCAGCGTCTGCCGTAGGGCCGCGTGCAGGAGGTGGGTGGCCGTGTGGTTCCTCTGGATGGCGAGCCGGCGCTCGTGGTCCACGCGGAGCTGCACCTTCATGTGGCGGGTGAGGCTCCCTTCGTCCACCTCGACGAAGTGGAAGTAGACGCCCGCGGCGTCCTTCTGGGTGTCCAC
>CAXTNS010000190.1:2954-4648 GCA_964245465.1 uncultured Thermoanaerobaculia bacterium | reverse complement strand
TCGCCCACCTCCCCGCCGGCTTCTGCATAAAAGACCGTCTGGTCGAGGATGACGACGCCCACCTGCCCCTTCTGGAGCGTGGACACCCGCACGGGAGCGCCCTCGCGCCAGGTGGCCAGGCGCACCACCTCGGCGGGAGTATCGATCAGCTCCGTCCGCTCATACCCTTCGAACTGGGTCTCGTTCAGCTCGGCGTGACCACGCAGCACTTCGCGCAGGGCCGACAGGCGGTTCTGCACCTCGGCCGTGGCCTTGCGGGACTGCTCGCGCTGGGCGTCGAGCGCCTCGTTGAAGCCGGTCTCGTCAATGGCGAAGCGCTCTTCCTCGGCGATCTCCCGGATTACCTCCAGCGGCAGGCCGTAGGTGTCGTACAGCCGGAAGACCATGGCGCCGGGGAGCGTAGAGGTCCCCTGCGGGCGCAGCCGCTCGATTTCTTCTTGGACCTGCCGCGCGCCGTTGGCCACCGTGGAGAGGAACTTCTCCTCTTCCGCCTTGATGGTGGCCATGGAGGCCTGCCGCGTGGCCGCGAGCTCCAGGTAGGCGCTGCCCATGACCTCGCCCAGCACGGGTACGAGCTTGTGGAGGAACGGCTCCTCGAAGCCCAGGCGCATGCCGTGGCGCACGGCCCGGCGCAGGATGCGGCGCAGCACGTAACCTCGCCCCTCGTTGCCCGGGATCACGCCGTCGGCCAGGAGGAAGGAGACCGCCCGCAGGTGGTCCGCGATCACCCGCAGGGAGACGTCCTTCTCCCCGTCCTTCCCATACTGGGTGTGGGCAAGGTCGGCCGCGGCGGCCAGGATGGGCTGGAACAGGTCCGTGTCGTAGTTCGAGTGCACGCCTTCGAGCACGGAGGTGATGCGCTCCAGGCCCATGCCCGTGTCGATCGACGGCTTGGGCAGCGGCGTCAGGTTCCCTTCCCCATCCCGGTCGAACTGCATGAAGACCAGGTTCCAGATCTCCATGTAGCGGCCGGCGTCCGAGCCCTCTTGGAAAGAGACCTCGGGCCTCTCCGGATAGAGGTCGACGAAGATCTCACTGCACGGGCCGCAGGGGCCGGTCTCGCCCATGGCCCAGAAGTTGTCCTTCTTGCCGCAGCGGTGCACCCGGCCGGCCGGCAGGCTGGTGAACTTCACCCAGAGGTCGAAGGCCTCGTCGTCCTCTTCATAGACGGTGGCGAAGAGCCGCTCGGGAGGCAGGCCCCAGACGCGGGTCACCAGGTCCCAACCGAAGCGGATGGCGTCTTCCTTGAAGTAGTCACCGAACGAGAAGTTGCCCAGCATCTCGAAGAAGGTGTGGTGGCGCGGGCTCGGCCCCACGTTCTCGAGATCGTTGTGCTTGCCCGAGACGCGCATGCACTTCTGCACCGAGGCCGCCCGCGGCGACTCCGGCTTCTGCGTGCCGAGGAAGATGTCCTTGAACTGGACCATGCCGGCGTTGGTGAACAGCAGGGTCGCGTCGCCCTGGGGAACCAGGGGCGAGCTCGGAACGATCCGGTGCGCGAGGTCAGCGCGGTCCCGGAAGAATTCGAGAAATCCCTTGCGGACGTCGGTGCTTTTCATGGTTCGTCTTCGATGTCCAATTCGCCGTTCGATTCATCGTTCAAAACGGCAACGATAGCACGGCGGGAAAACCCCTTCCGGTCGAGGTGGCGGGCGAGCGCCCGAGGGTCCGTGCCCCCGCGCCGGCGCCAGACC
>CAXTNS010000190.1:0-2944 GCA_964245465.1 uncultured Thermoanaerobaculia bacterium | reverse complement strand
GCCGCGGCCTCGTGGGGCCGCGGCAGGTCGTCCTCGGCTGTCAGCTCGGA
This sequence comes from uncultured Thermoanaerobaculia bacterium, assembly GCA_964245465.1. Taxonomy (GTDB): domain Bacteria; phylum Acidobacteriota; class Thermoanaerobaculia; order Multivoradales; family UBA5704; genus DATARR01. The sequence goes on along the minus strand of CAXTNS010000190.1, from coordinate 2,894 downwards.
AAGGGCCTCTTCGATGGCTTCCTCGGGCGCCCCCCGCCTGGCCAGCTCGGCCCGTAGGCGCGCCCGCCCCTCGCCCTTGGCGGCACGGCCTTCAACGAAGGAACGGGCCGCGGCGAAGTCGTCGAGATACCCCTGGTCCGTCAACCGGCCGAGGGCCTCGTCAATTTCCTCGGAAGGAAAGCCGCGCTGGCGGAGCTTGGCCTCCAATTCCCGCCGGAAATGGGGACGGGCGGCGAGGAGCTGGACGGCCTTATCGTAGCTCCTCACCCCCTGATGTCTCAGTTCTGCTCGATCTCGAACTCCAGCCCGCCGCCCATGAGGTCGTTGTCGCCGGGCATCTGGAGCGAGGACTCCATCTCCTCGCGAGAGATGTCGGCCGTGAACTGCACGCCCTGGATCTTGAGGCGGAACTCGTCCGGGTTGGTGGCGCGCTTGAGCGCCTCGTCGAGCGTGATCAGGCCGCTCTTGTAGAGCTGGAAGAGTGACTGGTCGAACGTCTGCATGCCGTACTGGCTGGTGCCCAGCGAGATCTGCTCGCGGATGTACTTGGTCTTCTCCTTGTTCTCGATGCACTCGCGGATGTAGGCGGTCGAGACCAGCACCTCGGCGGCCGGTACGCGGCCCATGCCGTCGGCGCGGGGGACGAGGCGCAGAGAGATGACGGACTTGAGCACCTGCGAGAGCTGGATGCGGATCTGCTTCTGGTGGTGCGGCGGAAACACGGAGATGATGCGGTTGACCGTCTCCGTGGCGTCCAGGGTGTGGAGGGTCGAGAACACCAGATGGCCCGTCTCGGCCGCCAGGAGCGCCGTCTCGATCGTCTCGTAGTCCCGCATCTCACCGACCAGGATCACGTCCGGATCCTGGCGCAGGGCGGCGCGCAGGGCGCCGGCGAAGGAGTGGGTGTCCACGTCGATCTCGCGCTGGTTGACGATCGACTTCTTGTCGCGGTGGAGGAACTCGATCGGGTCTTCGACCGTGATGATGTGCTCGGTGCGGGTGGCGTTGATGTAGTCGATCATGGCCGCGAGGCTGGTCGACTTGCCCGAGCCGGTGGTGCCCGTGCAGAGGATCAGGCCGCGCCGCTCCTCGCAGATGCGCTCCAGGACCGGCGGCAGCATCAGCTCGCGGACGCTCTGGATGCGGGCCGGGATGACGCGCAGCACCAGGCCCACGGCACCCCGCTGCTGGAAGACGTTGCAGCGGAAGCGGCCGAGACCCGGCACCGAGTAGGCCACGTCGAGCTCCAGCTCTTCCTTGAAGCGCTGCTTCTGGCGGGCGTTCATCATGGAGAACGCCATGGCGATGGTGTCCTCCTGCATCAGGCGTTTCAATTCGCCCAGGGGGATCAGGTCGCCGTCGACGCGGATCACCGGGTGGCTCCCCACCTTGAGGTGGAGGTCGGAAGCCTTCCGCTCCACCGCGATCTTGAGCAGGTCGTTGATGTTCATGGGGGGTTAACCTCCGGTAAATCGCTCCGGTAAATCGCTCCGGTAAAACGTCCTTCTACCTTCTACACCGTCGCCTCGGGCACCTCGGCCCGGACCCGGGCGGTGTCTGCGGCAACTGGATGGAGCCAGCCGTGGCGGTCCTCGATCGTGCCGTTGGTGATCCCCTTGAACTGCTCGAGGATCCGGCGGGTGATCTCGCCCGGGCAGCCGCGCCCCACCGGGATGCGGTCGATCGAGCGGATCGGAGTGATCTCGGCCGCCGTGCCGGTGAAGAACACCTCGTCGGCGGCGTAGAGCTGGCCGCGGGGCACCACCTGCTTGCGCACCGGGATGCCGAGGTCGTGGGCGATCTTGATCACGGTGTCGCGGGTGATGCCGGTCAGGATCGACGAGGCCACGGGCGGCGTGATCAGCTCGCCGTCCTGCACCAGGAAGATGTTCTCGCCCGAGCCCTCGCTGACGAAGCCGCGGGCGTCGAGCGCAATGCCCTCGACGTAGCCGTTGGCGATCGCCTCCATCTTGATGAGCTGGGAGTTCAGGTAGTTGCCCGTGGCCTTGGAGACGGCCGGCATGGCGTCCGGCGAGACCCGGCGCCACGAGGAGACGCAGACGTCCACCCCCTGCTCCGACTCCTCGCCCAGGTACTTGCCCCACGCCCAGCAGGCGATGAACACCTCCACGGGCGAACGCAGGGGGTTGACTCCCAGCGAGCCGAAGCCGCGGAAGACGATCGGCCGGAGGTAGCAGGCGTCGAGCTCGTTGGCCCGGATCGTCTCACAGCATGCCTCGGCCAGCTCTTCCGTGGAGAACGCGATGGGCATGCGGTACACCTTGGCCGAGTTCTCCAGCCGCTTGAGGTGCTCGGCCAGACGGAACACCGCCGGCCCCTGCTGGGTGTTGTAGCAGCGGATCCCTTCGAACACTCCCGAGCCGTAGTGAATGGCATGGCTCAGCACATGGACCGTGGCCTTCTCGAAATCGATGAGCTGACCGTTCTTCCAGATCCAGCGGATACCGGCAAAGGGGTTGGACACGGCAGCGGCCTCCTTTTACAGACTGCGAAGAAAGATGATGCTAGCTCGAAGCCCCCGATGGGGTCAATTTAGGATCTTGGATTCCGAAAGGAGACAGCAGGAGAAAGGCGGCCCCCACGACGGCGGCCGTCTCCAGGCGGAGGATGCGGTCGCCCAGGCCGACAGGGTGCCAGCCGGACGCCAGCAGCTCCGTCCTCTCCTCGGGCGCGAGGCCTCCCTCGGGGCCGACCAGGAGGGCGCCGGCGGTGTCCGCGGGTTGTAGGGGCGGCCCCACGTGGCCGCCGTGCATGGCTTCCTTTTCCATATCCAGGAACCACCGGAGACCGGCACCGGCGAGGGAACCCGTCTCCTTCCAGGCGTGGGGACCCGTGATCTCCGGCAGACGGGAGCGTTGGCATTGTTCGACCGC
>CAXTNS010000189.1:7362-10590 GCA_964245465.1 uncultured Thermoanaerobaculia bacterium | reverse complement strand
GCGCCATCTCCTCCAGCTTCTCCGGGGTCATGGCGGCGAGCGCCTCGGCTCGGCTCGGTTCCGTTGGGTGCATGGTTTCCCTCCTTGGATCGGCACACTATCCTTAGGCTAGATTCTACACGAACTAATCTAGTTGTCAACGCAGTTAGACTAAATGTGTGTCTATATAGCCTAACGTGGACTCTCCGTGAGCGCGGGTCGACGACTCTGGGAGCACTAGCCGCCGGACCGGAAGCGTCCGACTGGCCAACTGTCTTTTGGGGTGGTTCGGGAGGGCGGAAAGAGGTGCGGACCAGCGAAAGGAGAGTACTCCCTCCTTCCCATTCTCAGAATATAGCGCACCGGGTGGCTTGCGGGAAGCCTCGGGGCGTGCCGTAGAGTCGCCGGCCTCGGTCGGATTCTCTGGCCGAGGCCAGGAGCTACGAAGATGGTGAGGAGCGGCATGCGCAGGTCGTCCACGTCGTACGGGGCGCGCGGGGAGTACGTGTTGGGTTTCCAGGAGATCGACCAGACGCAGGTCGCGGTCGTTGGCGGCAAGGGCGCTCACCTGGGGGAGCTCTCGCGGATCGAAGGCCTCCGCGTGCCGGCTGGCTTTTGCGTGACGACGGACGCCTTCCAGCGGATGATGGTGGAAGCGATGGCGGAAGCGTCGTCGATCCCCTCGATCCCGTCGATCCCCTCGATCCCGTCGATCGACGACCGGCTCGATCGGCTGTCGCGCCTGAAGCCAGACGACCGCGAGGCGATCCGCGCGCAGAGCGCGGAGATCCGCCGCACCCTCGAAGGAATCGCCATCCCGGACGATCTGACGGCGGCGATCACCCGAGCGCTCGCCCGGCTCGGCGAGCACGCCGCCTACGCCGTCCGATCCAGCGCGACGGCGGAGGACCTGCCGACGGCCTCCTTCGCGGGCCAGCAGGACACGTACCTGAACGTCGTGGGGCCGGCGGCGATCCTCCAGCACGTCAGCCGGTGCTGGGCCTCGCTCTTCACCGAGCGGGCCGTGACCTACCGCCTGCGGAACGGCTTCGACCACCGGAAGGTGCGCATGGCCGTGGTCGTGCAGCGAATGGTCTTCCCGCAGGCGGCCGGCATCCTGTTCACGGCCGACCCCGTCACGGGCAACCGGAAGGTCGCCTCCGTGGAGGCCAGCTTCGGACTCGGCGAGGCCCTGGTCTCCGGCCTGGTGAACGCGGACGTCTACAAGGTGCGGGACGGCGAGGTCGTCGCGAAGACGGAGCGGCAGGACCATCCAGTGCTGACGGACGCGCAGGTCGTGCGGCTCGCGCAGTTGGGCCGGCGGATCGAAGCGCACTTCGGCCGCCCCCAGGACATCGAATGGTGCCTGGTCGACGACGACTTCCAGATCGTCCAGAGCCGACCGATCACCACGCTGTTCCCCATCCCCGCGGCCGGCGACGGGGAGAACCACGTCTACGTCTCCGTCGGTCATCAGCAGATGATGACCGACCCCATGAAGCCCCTGGGCCTCTCCGTGTGGCAACTGACGACCCCGCGGCCCATGGCCGAGGCCGGCGGGAGGCTGTTCGTCGAAGTCACCCAGATCCTGGCTTCGCCGGCGAGCCGCCCAGGCCTCCTGGCGATGCTTGGAAGGTCCGACCCACTGATCGGGGACGCCCTGCAGACCATCCTCGACCGCGGCGACTTCATTCCGTCCCTTCCGGACGCGGATCCCGCTTGGACGCCGCCCGGCGCCGGGGCTGCCTCGATCGAGACCGATCCGGCCATCGTCGCCGAGCTGATCGAGCGCAGCCAGGCGGCCATCGCGGCGGTGAAGCGCGACATCCAGACCAAGTCCGGGCCGGCGCTTCTCGACTTCATCCTGGAAGACCTCCAGGAGCGGAGGAGCCAGGTCGATCCGCGGAGCCTGCAGGTGGTCATGGCGGGGATGGAGGCCACGTGGTGGCTCAACGAGAAGCTGCAGGCGTGGCTCGGCGAGAAGAACGCCGCCGACACGCTTGCGCAGTCCGCCCCCCATAACGTCACGTCGGAGATGGGGCTCGCGCTCCTTGACGTCGCGGACGTGATCCGCCCGCATCCGGAGGTGGTGGCTTTTCTGCAGCACGTCGAGGACGAGGGATTCCTGGACGAGTTGCCCAGGCTCGCGGGCGGGCGGGAAGCGCGAGACGCCATCCGGGCCTGGCTCGACAAGTACGGCATGCGGTGCGTCGGCGAGATCGACGTCACGCGGCCGCGTTGGAGCGAACGCCCCACCACGCTCGTGCCCTTGATCCTCGGCAACGTCAAGAACTTCGAGCCGGGCGCCGCCGAGCTACGCTTCGAGCAAGGACGGCAGGAGGCCCGGAAGAAGGAAGAGGAGCTGCTGGAGCGCTTGCGGGCCTTGCCGGACGGGGAGCGGAAGGCCGAAGAGACCAAGCGGATGATCGACCGGGTCCGGACGTTCGCCGGGTATCGGGAGTATCCGAAGTACCGAATGGTCAGCCGCTACTTCGTTTACAAGCAGGCCTTGATGGAAGAAGCCGACCGCCTCGTGCAGACCGGCGTGCTCCGTGAGAAGGAAGACATCTTCTATCTCAGGTTCGAGGAGCTCCACGACGCCGTGCGCACGCACCACGTGGATGACCACCTCCTCCGCGAGCGCAAGGACTTGTTCAAGTCGTATCAAGCGCTCACGCCCCCCCGGGTGCTCACGTCGGATGGCGAGGGCATCTCCGGGTCGTACCGGCGCGACGATTTGCCGGCCGGCGCGCTGGTCGGCTTACCGGTTTCCGCCGGCACCATCGAGGGGCGGGCGCGTGTCATCCTGGACATGGCGGAGGCCAATCTCGAGTTGGGCGACATCTTGGTCACCGCCTACACGGACCCCAGTTGGACAACCCTGTTCGTCGCGATCAAGGGCCTGGTGACCGAGGTGGGGGGCCTGATGACGCATGGCGCGGTGATCGCACGGGAGTACGGCCTGCCCGCCGTCGTGGGGGTGGAGCATGCCACCCGGCTGATCCGGGATGGGCAGAGGATCCGCGTGCACGGAACGGACGGGTACGTCGAGATCCTGAAGGCTCGCTAGTGGTGCTTCCAGGCACCGAGGAAGGTAAGGACAAAGACGCCCTCAATCCGATGGCTGAAAGAGGAAAACGCCCATGAGGATTTATTCTAAAATTAAGACTCCAGCACGGGAGGAGACTTTCGCAGGTAATGGCCGCCGGGCGATTCCGCCTGCGGTGTTCTGAATGGAGGAAGTCTCAT
>CAXTNS010000189.1:1652-7352 GCA_964245465.1 uncultured Thermoanaerobaculia bacterium | reverse complement strand
CGCCTCACGCTGAAGATCGCCTGCTTTCTGGGGCTCACCATCCTGATTCTGATCCCAACTCTGGTACAGCCGGTGGCGGCTCAAGAGCCCACCCCACCGGCGGCCCAGAAAGAGACCGAGGAGGAGCCTCAGGAAAAGGTGACGGAAGAGATCACCGTCACGGCGTTGCTGCGGGAAGAGAAGGTGCAGGACGTGCCGTTTTCGGTGGCGGCGCCTACCGAGGAGGAGCTGAGGGAACGGGGCGTCGACTCCATCGAGGGCATTGCGCAGAGCACTCCAGGGTTCACCGTGCAGAACCTCGGGCCCGGCCAGAGCCAGGTGGCGGTCCGCGGCGTCTCGTCCGGGCAGATCGCCCGCGATCAGCCGGGCGTCAAGGAACAGGGCGGCGTCTATCTCGACAATGCCGGGATCTCCCTTTCGCTGTTCACGCCGGACATCGACCTCTTCGACATGTCGCGCGTCGAGCTGCTGCGCGGTCCTCAAGGGACTCTCTTCGGCGCAGGCTCGGCCTCGGGCACGCTGCGCTACATCACCAATCAGCCCAGGCTCGGAGAGCAGGAGACCTGGTGGAACTGGTCGCCAGCAGCGTGACCGATGGCGAGCCTGGCGGCAGCGCCAAGGTCGCCGTCAATGCTCCGGTCGGCGACCAGGCGGCGCTGCGCGTCACCTCTTTCTTCAACAGCTTCGGCGGGTTCATCGACGCCGTGCAGCCCGGCCTGAGCGTCCGGGAAGACGCCAACGGCGGAGAACGCTACGGGGCCCGCGTGGCTCTCAAATACCAGCCGAACGACCGGCTGACGATCACGCCGCGAGTGGTCTTCCAGAAAGTGGAAACGGACGGCTGGAACCGCGAGGATGCGTTCAACATCCTCGCCAACCCGTATACGACGACGCGGCCGGCGGTCGATCTGGGCGAGCGGGAGCAGTTCATCCAAATTGAGGAGCCGTTTACTGATGATTTCCTGCTCACCGATCTCAATATCAACTACTCCTTCGGCGACCTGGCTCTGACCTCGATCACGGCCTATACGGATCGCGACGTCCTGGTGGTTCGTGACGGTACGGCCCTGAGCTCGAGCATCGTCGGCGGCACCGTCGGACTGCCGGAAAACGTCTACACGCTCGACGCGCCCCTGGACGACGTGACGGCCGCGAAAGTCCTGACGCAGGAGCTCCGCCTGACCAGCAACCGGGAACGGCTGGACTGGGTCCTGGGCCTCTTCTACGGGACGATGGACCGCGATTACGGCCAGGAGGTCTTCGTGGAGGGCTTCGAGAGGCTGACCGGCATTCCCACGACGGGCCGCTTCGGCGCCGGGCGCGACGTTCTCTATTTCTCGGATCTGAGTTACGAAATGGATCAATTCGCACTGTTCGGTGAGGCGACCTGGTCGGTCAACGACCGTCTCGACCTGACCGGCGGACTGCGGTACTACGATTTCCAGGAAGATCGCGTCCAGACTTTCGACGGTATCTTCGCCGATGCCGGAACCAACGAGGGCTCGACCTCCGCGGACGGTTTCGCTCCGCGTCTCATCGCGAGCTTCGCCCTCCGGGAAGGGACGAAGCTGAATGCTCAGGTGTCCAAGGGTTTCCGGCTCGGCGGCATCAACGATCCTCTCAACGTGCCTCTCTGCACCCCGCAGGACCTGGTCACCTTCGGCGGGCGCGACGAATGGGAGGACGAAGAGGTCTGGAATTACGAGGTCGGCACCAAGTCGACCCTGCGGGGCGGTCGCGGAACCTTCAACGTCGCGGCCTACTACATGGACATCGAGAACCTCCAGGCGACGGTCACCGCCGGTTCATGCTCCTCCCGGGTGATCTTCAACGTCCCCAAGGCGCGCAGCACCGGCATCGAGCTGGAGTTGGCCGCCGCGCCCAGCGAGAGCTTCGATTTCTCCATTTCCGCCAACTACGGACAGTCGGAGCTTCGGTCCACCCTGACCTCGACGGATGCGTCCGGCAACGTTCAAGTCGTCGCCGGCATTGAGAAAGGGAACTGGCTGCCGACCGTTCCCGAATTTCAGGCTGCGGCTACGGCGACCTACCAGTGGTCGCTGGGGACGAATTGGCTCGCCTATCTGACGAGTATTTATCAGTATGTCGGCTCACGTTTCACACAGATCGGCGATCAGGCTCCAGGGTTCGGCCTCGTGAACCTCAATTCCTTCGGCGCGAACACGATCGGAGGTCCGTTGACGCAGAACACCTTCCGGTTCAACCCTGAGCTGCCGGCCTACGACATCGCGAACCTGCGTCTCGGCTTCCTGAGCGGTCGATGGGAGTTTGCGGTGTTCGCGAACAACCTGTTCGACGAGCAGGCCCGTCTTGCTCTCGACCAGGAGCGCGGTACTCGGGCACGCGTCGGCTTCCTGGTCAACCAACCCCGCACTTTCGGCGTCTCCACGCGGATCAACATCCGCTGATGAGACTCTTCGTGGGGAGCCCTGGGGCTCTCCGCGATGTATCCCTTCTAATTCTGATTCTCCCGGTTTGACGCGGATTGCCTACTGGAGCGGGTTCCGGCGCCATCTCCTGGAGGATGTGCGATAGTCCGACCCGCCGTCCCACTTTACCCTGTGACGCGCAAGTCCCGGAGCCGCCGTGGCGCCAGGATGCAGGGATTTCATTCTTAAGAAACCGGCAGGTCTCAAGGGAGGAGAGATGAGAAACAGGATCAAGGCATCAGCTCCGTACAGGTTCGTAAGGCTCGCGGCGCTTCTTGGGGCCGCGTTCCTCACGGCGTGCGGCAATCACGAGCCCCAGCAGCAAACCTCGGCGCAGGAAACCCCGCCCCCGTCCACCGAGACTCCGGCGGCCTCCGAGCCGACGCCTCCGGCGGTTTCCAGCTCGACTCAGGAGAGCAACGCGCCTTGCCCCAATCTGCCCTGCAACGGTGAGAACTGCAGCAATTATCCATTCAAGCCCACGGATTGCTGGACCACAAAGTACGGGCCGGCGAAGGCGGACGTCATCGTCGCAAGCCAGCCCGGTGGCGCGGTGAGGTCGACCAACATGTTGTATTGCGACGGTAACACGTACGCGCTCTGCTTCTTTTCCGGGCCTCCGACGCCGACGGGCACCAGCAAGCTCCCCCTGCCATGCGAGCTGAACGAGAAGGGCGACACCGCGGAGTGCACGTGCCAGGCCTACACCTCGGGGCCGAATTTCGTTGACATCAATGGGATCCTGAACCGCGGAACCTATTTCGAGACGGTGAACCTCTGCGGAAAAGACGGCTCGAAGTGCCGGAACATCGTGAATTGCGGGCCTCGTGGCGACCTGCCAGGGTGCAAGGCCCACCCGCCGGCTCCCGTCTGCAAGTACGTCAAGGATCAGAGCCCGAGCAATCCCCAGGGCTCGCTGATGCCAAAGGCCGACCTCATCTCGACGTTCAGCTTAGCCATGTCCGGCAAGGGCGGCACTCATGAGCTCGGGAGCATCCCTTGCAACGGATCCAGCGCGGGTCCCTACGCGGGATGCATGACCGCCCCCTGTTTCTACGGACCGGAGCACACGTCGTCCACCACCGACGGCGAGCGGGTGAAGTGCCAATGCCCGGTCTACAGCGGTGATTTCCAGATCGGCCAGAAAGGCCTGAGCTGTCCGATCGACGCCGGCTACGTGTGGTCGGCGTCGAATACGGTGAGCGGGACCGGGCAATAAACCCGGCTGCGTCTGGGGATGAAGGGGCCGTCCTGGAGATGGGGGTGGCCTCTCCTCCCCAGGCTATGGGCATTTTGGCGGTTACCGTTTTCCACGATCTACTTTCGCAAGAGGTCTATTCCAGCGCCGGCTGGGCCAACACCCGCACGTTGTCGGCTTGACCTGGCGCGAGGCACCTGTTCTTGGGGCACCTATCCCCTGGGCAGGCTCCAGCGCCGGCGGCCACACAGGGTCGCTCTTGCAGCATTCACCAGACCGATTTCGTCACCTGATCCCCAAAAAGGACTTGCGATGAACCAATCCGCACCTCGGCGTGTCGGAGGGCATGGGAAGGGCTGACGGTATTCCTTCTATTCATCACCGCGTTGAAAGAAGACTCCATCCAACAGAGCGCTTTCGAGGATCTTCGAGATACCTCCGAAATCATGGCACCTTCCGCAGGAAAGGCTAAATTCTCATTGACAGCGTACTACCGCACAGCGGTTTTCTGTCACAGCCTTCACAGACGCTGGCTCATCTCCACGGACGACGCTCCGGATCCGGCAACTCCGACGCAACTCCGGCCTCCAAAGCTTCGTCTGCCCATAATCGGGTCGGGCGTTTCTCTCGATGGCGCGACTCGGTGAGCTTCGATGCAGCCCTGCGAGAGATGATGCATCGCCACCGCAGATGATGCAACGTAACGATAGGTCGCCGCAGAATCACGGGAGATGACGCATCGCTCCCGGAGACGATGCGTCGTATCGGTACAGCGGCGCATCTCTACTGGACGATGCACCAATTCCCAGGACTTCGCGACACCTACGCTTAAGTCAAGCTGTCGTGTCGCCATGATGAGGCAACAGGGGGGGCCTTGATGCGTCGCAGGATTCTATGAAGCAGCATAAGAAAATTATGACGCATCTAGAATTGAGACGGCGCAGAGTCCAAAGATCTGGCGCGTCGTCGCGGAAGCTGCGCCACTCGGAGGAACAATCCTCAATCCACAGGATGTGATGCGCCTGCTTTTGAGGGATATGACGCAACGTTTATCTAGATCTCTGCGCTAGGCTGGACGTGAAGCCACCTTCTTGGTATTGTCGCAGCTTGGCAAAGCGATGATGCAAACTGTCTAGGAGGAGCGCACGATGAGCTTGGATCTCTCCATCGCCCAGGTGCTGGCGGACCTGGAGGCGCAGGTCCGGCAGCTCGAAGGCCAGGAAACCTTCCATGCCCAGCAGGAGGTCTTTCACCGCGAGCAACGCGCTCTGCGGACGGAGGAGCTCGTGAAGATTCGGGAACGCTACGAGACTTTCAAGGCCGCGGCGGCGGCCGCAGGGGAGGTCGTACGCCGGGTGAAGGTGGAGGGCGCGGACGAATCCGCTCCGCCGACGACGATCAGCAAGAAGATCGCCAAGGTGATCGAAGGCAAGACGAAGGGCGAGAGGTTCACTCCCTCGGCCATGGCCCAGGAGGTCAACGAGATCTTCGCGAAGCGGCTGCGCCGCCCGGTCACCAGCCGGACGGCCTCGGTCGCGCTCCGCCGGCTGGCCGCCCTCGGCTCCATTGACCTCATCCGGGCGGGCAAGGCCTTCCACGAGGCCATCTACGCCAAGCGCTGAACCAGGCGCAGACGCCAGCGCCGGATGACCATGGCGGGTGATGAGCAATCCCTCGACCATCGCGAAGTGGCCACTGATGCAGAAGCGGGAACCCACGCCGAAGGGGAGATAGGCGAGCGGCGTGCAGCGGCGCCCTCTGAATCATGGGGCAATTATTTCTCCACCTCAAACGTCCCCTGAACCGGATGCCAATCCTTGGCACCCGACGCAAAGCCCACGATCTTGGAATTCTGGAAGTTGAGGACCACGGTCAGCGTGTACCCCGACGTGGCCAGGTACGACACCACGTAGACGCCGTCCGCCGCCTGGATCGCGGCGTACTCCACCCGCTCCTTCGCGGGACCGTCGCTCGGGGGCGCCTCGGCGTCGCGCCACTCCACGGTGCCGTCCTCGTGGAACACGTGCACGTGGGTCTTCCCTTTCGTGGGAC
>CAXTNS010000189.1:1037-1642 GCA_964245465.1 uncultured Thermoanaerobaculia bacterium | reverse complement strand
CAGCCGCTCGTTCCACCTCGCTCATCGCTGAATCCTCCGCGTCTGTAGGGGCGGCCCCCTGTGGCCGCCCAGCTACAGTATCATCTCCTCAAGAACCTCCTCAATAAGTCGTCACTGCCGGCGGAAGATTTGAATTCGCGTGGCCGTTGAGCTTGTACTCGATCTTTTTCTTGATCGTTCCCGACGCGTCGAAGATCAGCACGAGGCTCGACTCCGTCGAGATCGTGCCGTTGTACTCCACGGCGACTCCGGCGTCGACGTTGATCTTCAGAGGGTTGACGCCGGATACGGTACCGTTGTCCAGACGGACGGTGTAGTTGAAGCTGCTCGACTGGTCCTGGTTCATGATCATCACGGCAATCTGGTCGACGTCTTCCGCGCCGAACGTCTTGACGTTGTTCTGATTGTCCATCACGGCGACAGAGGACCCCCGGAAGTTCTGGGCCACCATCTGGAAATGGTAGTACGAGGGCCGCTTGGTGGTTCCGTCACCGCTGAGGTAGCCGAGCTCGTTTCCTTCGATCGTGCTCCAGAAGTTGACAAAGGCGACGCCCTGGCGCATGGCGATCCCCAGCACTTCGGCCCAGAACTGGCCACCGAGGAAG
>CAXTNS010000189.1:0-1027 GCA_964245465.1 uncultured Thermoanaerobaculia bacterium | reverse complement strand
CCCGTGAGGCTGTCCGCCGAGGGGTTCTGGTAATTGACGTTCGCCTCGGTGACCGCCATCTGGAGAACGTTGCCGCCCGTCCTGCCATGATAGCTGTCACAGGCCGCCAGCCTCGCCTTCAGATCGGTGAGATCGGCGTTCAAGCCGGTCGAGGACATGAGCGTGGAGATCACCTCCGAGCGGGTCTGAGAGCCGCTGAACCCGTTGTACAGATGGAAAGAAAGAATGTCCACGTAGTAGCGGCCGTTGCTGTCCGCACCCGTGATGTCATCAGCGCCTCCGTTACAACTGGTCAAGTCGTCGATGAGACTCTCGTCATACCACGTCGTCTCCGGTCCGATGATCTTGATGGACGGGTCCACCGCCTTCATGGCCGAGGCAAAGGGCTTGATGTAGGCCGCGATATCCGCCGCGGTGATGGTGCTACCCCCATAGGGCCCGCTTCCCAGATCGGGCTCATTGCCGATCACCCAGTACTTCACCGCCCTGCCGTTGGTGACGTTCACGTAGCGGACGATGTCCGCGGCCTGGGACGCGCTGTAGGTCGGGCCGTACACGGGGACCTGCAGGACCGGCTCGATCCCCCGGCTCCTCATGGCATCCACCATCGCCAGGTACTGGCTCAGGGTCGACTTCGAGGAATCATTCGGGTCCACCCAGGTCGGGTCCGCGTGGTGGTCGACACCATTCCCTCCATACCTCATGATCCGGACGCCGCTCGCCTGCACGTCCGCCCATTTCGTCTCCAGCTTTCCATAGTACTTGTGAGCGCCGATCTGGTAGGGCATCCACGCGTTGAGCCCCGCGAAATACGGAGAGATTCCTGAAGCCCCGCCAGTCGTCACGCTCACGGCGCTCGAGTAGGCGGAGTCACCCGCTACGCCCTGGGCCCGAACCTTGTAATAATAGGTCGTCGACGGGGGCAATCCGGTGTTCGCATAGGCCGTGCCCTGAATACTGCCAATCCACACCACGTTCTGCGTGAACCCGCTGTCCGTGGCGCGCTTGACCTCGAACCCCGTTTCAT
>CAXTNS010000188.1:0-10611 GCA_964245465.1 uncultured Thermoanaerobaculia bacterium | reverse complement strand
AGCACGGGGAGGAGGACCAGCCCCTCCGGCCGCGTCAGCATGGCCAGGCCTGCCGCCAGCCCGGCGGCCGGGAACCGGCCTGCCGCCAGGGCGGAGAGCGCCGCCAGGACGAGCGCCGAGAACAGCGGCGCCTCCATACCCGAACGGGAGATGGACAGGGCGTCGAACAGGCCCAGGAAGAGCAGCGGGGCGGCCAACGAGACGCGCGCCGGAAAGCCCAGGCGGTCCAACAGGCGCCACATCAGGAGCGCGGTCGCCGCGTCGGCGAGGAGCGCCAGGACCAGCGCGCCCTCCAGCAGGGGGAATCCCAGGCCGCGGACCCCCGCCAGGAGCAGCGCCCAGAACGGCGAAGTCGTGCCCAGCACCCGCTCCCCGGCGTTGAACACGAATCCGTCGCCCTCGGCCAGGTTGAGCGCGTAGCGGAAGGTGATGAACGTGTCGTCGAAGGGGTGGGGCCCCAACAGGAGGGCGGCTCCGGAGCGCAGGGCAAGGGCCGCGACGAGGACAAGAAAGGGACGCCGCGGTGCGGTCCCATCGTCAAGAGTTTTGCGCATTCTGCTCTTCCCGATTACACTTACCTGTCCTAGCCCGAACAGCATGGTTGCGGCCTTCCTCGCGGAGGACGGAGGAGAAGTAGAGCATGGATTGGAATCGGAAAAGGGTCCTGGTCACGGGAGGAGCCTCGTTCATCAGCTCCCACCTGATCGACCATCTCGTCGAAAAGGGGGCGCGTTCGATCCGCGTGGTCGACGACCTGTCGAGCGGTCGCCTGGCGAACATCCAGGGTCATGTCGACGCCGGCATCGTGGGCTTCCACCAGGCGGACCTGCTGGAGCCCGGCGTGCCGCAGAAGATGGTCGAGGGCATGGACGTGGTCTTTCACCTCGCGGCCATCCACGGCGGGCGCGGCTTCGTGGACCTCCACCAGGCCGCCTGCGCCCAGAACCTCGCCATGGACGGCACGCTGGTCAAGGCCGCCTACGACGCCGGGGTGGAGAAGTTCGTCTTCGCCTCCTCGGGCTGCGTCTACCCCAACCACCTCCAGACCGACGTCTCCCAGGAGCTCTACCTGACCGAGGACAGGGTCGGCCCGCCCTACGACGCGGACAACATGTACGGCTGGGCCAAGCTGATGACGGAGATGACCCTGCGCTCCTACGCCCGGGACTTCGGCTTCAAGTCCGCCTCGTGCCGGTTCTTCACGGTCTACGGCGAGCGCGGGGTGGAGAACCACGCCGTCATCGCCATGATCGCCCGCGCCTTCGTGCGGCAGAACCCGTTCGAGGTCTGGGGCGACGGCACCCAGATCCGCAACTGGACCTACGTGGGCGACATCGTGAGCGGCATGGCGCTCGCCGCCGAGAAGATCGACGACGGCACCGCCGTCAACCTCGGCACCGAGGAGCGCACCCGGGTGATCGACGCCGTCCGCGAAGTGCTGCGCTACACCGGACACGAAGCCGAGATCAAGCTCCTCCCCCACATGCCCACCGGCCCGCTCAACCGCGTGGCGAGCAACCGCTTGGCGAAGGAGCTCCTGGGCTGGGAGCCGCGGATGAAGTTCATGGACGGCCTGCGCCGCACGATCGACTGGTACTTCGGCAGCCGCGAGCGCGAGGCCGTGAGCGGATACCTCCAGGAGATGCTGACGGAGCGGTAGGAACCGTAGGGGCGGCCCTCTGTGGCCGCCCTGGGCGGGGGCCTTTCCGGCGACGGTCCCACCGCCCAGGGCGCCCACGCAGGGGCGCCCCTACAAACGGACCCACACGGAAACGATCATGCAGACGGGCAAAGTCCACTTCCGGGGCTTGGACAGCCTCCGCTTCCTGGCCGCCCTGTTCGTCGTGATCAACCACATCCCGATGAACCAGGCCGGCGCCGGCCTGCCCAATCCCCACTGGGGCGCTCTGTTCTACCGCGGCGCACCGGCCGTGGCCTTCTTCTTCACCCTGAGCGGGTTCCTCATCACCTATCTGCTCCTGGAAGAGCGGCAACGCACGGGCACCATCGGCGTGGGGCGCTTCTACCTGCGGCGGGCGTGCCGGATCTGGCCGCTCTACTTCGTCATCGTGATCCTGGGGCTGACGTTCTACAACGCCGTGCTCCCCCGGCTGGGGATCGCCTACCCGGTGGAGTACAGCCTGGGGCTGGCCGCCGTCCTCTACACGCTCTTCCTGCCCAACGTCATGAACGGCCTCTACCGGGTGGGGGGGATCCTCAACCCCCTCTGGTCCATCGGCGTCGAGGAGCAGTTCTACCTGGCTTGGGCCCCCCTGATGCGCCGCTTCCACGGCGTCCTGCCGCGCCTCGCGGCCGGGTTGCTCACCGCCTCGCTCGGGGTCTTCTGCCTCAACCACTTCCAGGTCTTCGGCGGCGGCGGCGTTCAGGGGATCGTCGGCCAGCTCCGGTTCCACTACATGGCCGCCGGATCCCTGTGCGCCTGGGCCCTCCATCGCCACCGGGAGCGCTTCCTCGCCCTGCCGCCCTTCGCCAGCCGGGCCTTCCAGTGGACGCTCCTGGCCCTGCTCGCGGAGTTCTACCTGACGGCGCGCCTCCCCTGGGGCTGGTTCTTCGAGGAAGTCCTGCAGGTCTCCCTCTACGCCTGGCTGATCGTCACCGTGGCCGCCAACCCGAAGAACGTGGTGAGGATCGGGAACCCGGTCTTCGAGTACCTGGGGACGATCTCCTACGGCCTCTACATGTGGCACATGGTGGCGATCTACGGCACGTCGGCGCTTTTCCGGGCCACGGACTGGTGGCGCGGCCACCTCGTGCTCTACTGGCTGGCCTACTACACGATCGCTCTGGGCGCCGCCGTGCTGATCTCCCACGTGTCGTTCCGCTGGCTGGAGCGGCCGTTCCTGAGGCTCAAGGACCGGCGGTTCTCTCTTCCGTCTCCCCGCGTCGTTCCCTCGGATGCACCGGCTGGTCTACCTCTGTGACTGGCTGCCGCCGGACTTCGGCGCCGTGGGCCAGTACAGCCTCCTCTTCGCCCGCGAACGGGCCGCCCGGGGAGAGGACGTGGTGCTCGCGGGCCTCTCCTCCACCGCCGACTCGGTCGAGGAGGAACGGCTTGGGATGGGACGGCTGCGGATCGTCCGCCTGGCGGCTGCCACCTACGACCGCTCCGACTTCAAGACCCGGGCGCTCTGGACGGCGCGTACCAATCTCTCCCTGCTCTGGCGGCTGCGGCGCGAGCTGGCCCGCGCGGATGAAATCTTGTTCACCGGCAGCCCGCCGTTCCTCATCCATCTGCTCGCCCCCCTGAACCTCCTGCTGCGCAAGCGGCTCACCTACCGCATCACGGATTTCCATCCCGAGTGCCTGATGGCCGAGCTGGCCCAGGCATCCCACGTACCCACGGGGATACGGCTCTTCTACCGCTGGACGGTGTTCCTGAGACGGCGGATCGGCCGCTTCGAGGTGCTGGGCGAGGACCAGCGGGAGAGGCTGCTCGCCATCGGCATCCGGCCCGACCGGATCTTCCTGAAACGCGATCCCTCGCCCGTGGAGATCCCACCGGGGACGCCGCCGCTCGACCGGCCCGCGGAGCTGGCCGGCCGGGTGGTGCTCCTCTACTCCGGCAACTTCGGCGTGGCCCACGACCACGAGACGTTCGTCGAAGGCTACCGCCGCCACCACCGCGAGGGCTCGGGCCGCGTGGCCCTGTGGCTCAACGCCACCGGCGCCAAGGCGGACCGCGTCGAGGAGACCCTGCGCCGGGAGGGCCTGCCCGTCCACCGGAGCCGGCCCGTGCCCCTGGACCTCCTGCCCCGCCTCCTGGTGACGCCGGACGCCCACCTGATCACCCTGCGCGACGAGCTCGTGGGCTTCGTCCTCCCCTCCAAGGTCTACGGCTGCGTGCAGTCCGGCCGGCCCGTGCTCTACGTGGGCAGCCCTCGATCGGATGTTCACCTTCTGTGTGCCGAAGGTGTCTATCACCGTGTGGACGTGGGGGACGCGGCAGGGGTGGCGCGGGCCTTGGAGGAGATCGCGGACGAGGGGCTTGCGGAAAGCACAATTCCCTGTACAATACCCCCATAAACAATTAGCGATCAGAGTTGGCTTTTCCGGCGCGCTGTACGGCGCCCGATCGCTGGGAAGGCTGTAGCCGTGGATGGAATCCTGCTGTACGCGCTGTGTGCCGCGTTCGTCGCGGCCCTGTCCACCAACCTCATGGTGCCGCCGGTCACCCGTCTGGCGGTCATGCTCCGTGCCCTTGATCATCCGGGCGAGCGCAAGTTCCAGACGGGCGCCGTGCCGCGCCTGGGCGGCGTGGCCATCGCCATGGGGCTCGCCCTGGGCGGCGGCGCCGCGGTGGTTTCGATGTGGGGCCGTCTGGGGACCACCGTCACCCGCAACGAGTTGCTGGCCCTCGTCTTCGGCACCGGCCTGGTCTTCCTGGTCGGGGTCGTGGACGACCTCGTGGGGGTCTCGGCCTTCAAGAAGCTCCTCCTGCAGATCGTGGCCGCGTGGCCCCTGGTCCATATCGGCTGGTCGCTCGAGGTGCTGCGCCTGCCCGTCGTGGGAGAGGTCGACCTCGGCCTCTTCGGCGGCCTGGTCTCGCTCCTCTGGCTGGTCGGCGTCACCAACGCCATCAACCTGATCGACGGGCTCGACGGCCTGGCCGGCGGCGTCGTCACCATCATCTCGGTGAGCTTCCTCGGCTACGCCATCCTCCAGGGCAACCCCGGCTCGGTCATCCTGATGGCGGCCGTGGCCGGCGCCTGCGCCGGCTTCCTGCGCCACAACTGGGAGCCCGCCCGCATCTTCATGGGCGATTCCGGCTCGCTGACCCTGGGGTTCCTGCTCGCCGCCGTGTCTCTGCACTCCTCGCTCAAGGCGCCGGCGGCCGTGGCGATCCTGGTGCCGGTCCTGGCGCTCGGCGTGCCCGTGATGGACACCCTGCTGGTGATGGCCGTCCGCTTCCTCGACCGCCCCAAGAGCGCGCTCGCGGACCGTTGCCTGCGCATGTTCCACGCCGACCGCCAGCACCTCCACCACCTGCTCGCCCACTTCGGCGGCCGGCGCTCGCGCATCGTGGCGGTGATCTACGCCGTCGTGCTCTCCTTCTGCACCCTGGCCCTGGTGGTTGCCGTCACGGGGCAGACCACCCTCGGCATCGCCCTCGTGGCGCTGGAGTTCTCGGTGATCCTCTCCATGCGCCGGGCGGGCCTGGCCATGGAGGCCCGCCGCCTGGCACGCCTCCAGCGGGAAGAGATCAAGACCGAGGTGCTGGGGTTCCCGCAGGAAGCCCAGGTGGCCACCGTGCGGCGGATCGCGCGGTAACCACCTGGGGAGGCAGGTCTCAGAAGCGGGCGCGCAGTCCGAGGTAGACCTTGGTCTGCACCTTGTCTTCCGATCCCTGGACGAGATCGAACCGGCCAGCGCCGAAGGCGCTCAGGTTGTCGGTGATGAAAACGTCGAGGCCGAACTGAGCGTTGACTCCGAGCTTGGTCTCGCTGCCCGTGAGGTTGGGATCGTTCTCCAGGAGCGAGGTGTCGACGAAATGCACACCGGCCCCCACTCCGTAGAAGCTGTCCACGACTCCCAGGGGGACCACCCCGACCAGGTTCACGCCGGCCAGCAGGTCGCTCCCTTCGGCCCGGTCTCCCGTGGCCTCCCAATAACCCACCTCCGGCTCGATGTAGCCGGCCACTCCGGTCTCATCGGCATCGTTTCGCCGGCCGGAGTCCCTCCCCGCCACACGGATGCGGAGCGCGGCCATGAGGTAGGTCTCCACCTCGTTCAGCGGCTCGACCAGGCCAATGCCGACCCCCAGGGCAAAGCGGTCCTGGTCCCGATCCCTCTCCTCTTCCTCGTCATACCGGTCCTTGCGGTCGGTCTGGGCCTGGGCCACCCACCCGGTGCACAGCAGGGTGGCAAGCGCAAGGACCGAGACCCTCATCAAGAGTCTCATCGCATTCATCTCCTTTTGTGTCGTCCTTGACTGCATCTTATCATCGACTCCCGCTGAGAACCCGCTCGACGGCTTCCGGCAGGCGATCGAAGCCGGAGGGATAGCGCAGGCGCCGGACGGGCACCTGCATCGCGAGGCGGGCGAAGAAGTCCAGGCGCCGCGGCCCGAGCCCGACGGCCTCGACGAGACGGGGCGAGAACGAGTGGCGCAGGAGCTCGATCACGGCGTCCCGGGGCGAGACGTCCTGAATCTCGACCGTTCCCTCGGTCACACGTTCGGGTACGTAAAGGCAGGCCAGGGGCAGAGAGGCATCGTGGAAGGTCCCGAACCCGCCGTCTCCCACCGGCACCCGCCGTTTCGAGATGTCGGGGTGGACGGTCGGCAGACCCTCCCAACCCTCGACGAAATGCGCGGCCTCGTCGGGCCACATCCGCATCTGAGCATAGCCGGGCCGGGCGAGAAACGTGCCGCCAGCCTCCTCCACGGGCAGGACGTCGTCGGTCACCAGCGGGAGGCCGGCCTGGAGGAAGGCCGCCGCCAATCCGGTCTTGCCCCCCTCTTTGCGCGACAGGAAGGCGACGGCGCCCCGATCCGTCGCCACGGCCGAGGCATGCAGGGTCGGAATCCCCCGGCGCTCCAGCCAGTAGGAGAGGACGGGGCCGAGGAGGCGGAGCTCGGCGAGAGCCGCGCTCTGTGCCGGTACGTAGGTTTCGATTCGGTCGGAGCTGATACGAAAATCGCCGGCCTCAGGGAAACGGAAGGCCTCGCCCTCGGCTGCGCGGTACAGACAACCAAGACTCCTCCCTTGTCCATCCCGCAGGGGACTGACATAGAGCGGCGGGAAGGCCAGATCCTCCGGAGAGAGGAGGGGATGGTCTGAAACCGTGAGGATCAACTCGGCGGGAGCTCTGCTCAGAGGCAGCCTCGGGGTAAGAGGGAAGTTTCCCGTAACCGCGGTTCCGAAAAGCCGGTGCGAGGTGCTCTGCTCCTCAGACAGGGACACTGCCGCCAATATCCGCGTCCTGGTCCTCGGCGAGCGGGCCACCCGTCAATTCCAGGATCGAACCCCACTCCTGCAGGCACGGACCGTCATAGGGCTTGCGGGGGGGAGCATGCTCCGGGAAAGCCCGTGTGGAGCCCTGCTCGAGAATCGCTTCCGTGTCTTTGGTCATTCCGAGAACCTTTCCGGCGCTCACGCCGCGCTCCGCACCACCGGCGTCAGGGACCGCCGCTCAGGTCGCATTCCCTCACAACGTCTCAGCCAGATCTCGAGCGTAATGGCAGGCCACAACCAACGCCTCGCCTCTTCAGTTCCCCCCTTCAGGTAGTCAAGATAGGCTGTCCGCAAACTTTCACCCTCCACAAACCCAAGCTCAGCACACCACGGGGCTCGAAGGAGATCGGTGATCTCCTCCCTGGCCCTCTGTCGAAGGGTGGCCTCGAGAAGTGGAATAAAGCTCGTCTTCCCCGGACGGAGACGGATCTTCTCCGGGAGGCAACCCGCCATCGACCGTCGCAACAGGTTTTTGGTCGAGCCCAGTCGAAAAAGCTGCTCTCCTGGGATGGCCAGAACGTACTCGAAGAGACGCCGGTCGAGGAAAGGATGGCGCATGTCGATTCCAAAGCGGGCCGCGTTGCGGTCGTGCCAGTTGGCGATGCGCCGATACCAGGGAATGTCCACGAGATTGGCGTAGACATTCTGCCGCGCCAGATCGGAAGCGGCTCGACGCCGGCGGGTCTCACCACGGACAGACAGGTCGACCCGCCGCGCGAAGTCTGGATGGACAAAGGCGGGCAGACGGGGAGCCTGCCGGCGGCCAAAGGCGGCGCGCAGCAAGCGGTTGACCGGCGCCGGCAGGCAGGGACGGCCGAATTGACGATAGAAGGCCAGGAGAACGGGCTCGTGGCAGGCACGGGCGTGGCGGGCCACCTCTCTCACGGCGCTCAGGTCCCCCCGCCGCAGACGCTCCAGATAGATCAACGCGCTGCCGCGCAGCAGGTCATCGCCCCCATGGCCCGTGAGCAAGACACGGGAACCGCCAGCCGTCATGCGGCGGAAAATCTCTTCATAGCAGCGGTACCAGCCAAAATAGGGCGTGTCCGGGCTCACGGGGAGAGCGGCCTGCGCTTCCAGCCGCCAGAGGCGCTCGATGTCGACGGGTTCCACGCTCAGCCCCAGCTCCGTGGTCATCGAGCGGCTGTAGCCCTGTTCATCACACCCGGTCAGCTCACGGAAGGCGAAGGTGTAGGCGCGGACGGCGGCTCCTGGAATCTGCTGAGCCACAGCCGCCACCGAGGTCGAATCGAGTCCCCCGCTCATGGTGACGGCCACGAAGCTGCCGGCTCCGCGCAAACGGTCCGCCACGGCACGCGTGAAGATTTCACGGAAGTGAGCGGAGTAGTCCTCGTCCCGTGTGTAGCGGATCTCGTCCGGGCGCGGATTCCAATAGCGCTCGACTCGCAGCGCTCCGGCCTCGGCAATCAGCCGATGGCCTGGAGGAAGCTTGCGGACGGCTTCGAAGAAGCTCTGCTCCGGGTCCTCGGCCTGCCGGGCGAGATGAGCCGCGATTTCCCGCTCGTTGTAACCATCGGGGACGTCCGGATGCTGAAGCACCTGCAGAGCATCCGAGGCAAAGCACACCTGAGAGCCAACGGAGGCATAGTAGAGAGACTTGATGCCGACAGGGTCCACCGCGCAGAGAAGCCGATGCGCGAGGGCGTCCCAAACGGCGAACGCGAAATCGCCGAGCAGATGATCCGCGCAGCTCTCTCCCCACCGCAGGTAAGCCGCCCGCATCAGCTCAGAGTTGGACACCGCCGCGCCCTGGGCCGGCTGGAGCCGATCGATGAGATCGGAGCGATTGTCGAGACGGCCTGCGAAGACGACACAGACCTGCCGGTGAGCGTCAGCCAGGGGCTGAACCGGGGTGCTCTCCCCGCCTGGGGCATGAAGAGCCAGATGGGCGAACCCGGCTCCCGCGAGGGACCTGTAGGAAATCCCGCCGGAGCCCCGGTAGGCGGAGAGCTCCGCCACACGCCGCAGCACCTCCGGATCGATCCAGGGGACTGCGAAGTCCACGATGCCGCAGAGCCCGCTCATCCTCTCCTCATACGCGCTCGACGAGTCCCCGGGTGGCCAGCGTGTCCACGAAGTGTGCGAGGTCTTCCCGCAGGCGCTCTTCGGGCACGTCGTACTCCGCCAGCAGGGCGCGGCAGGCCGCCTCGACCTCACCGTGCTGGCGGAGCAGCGTCCACATCCGGGTGCCGACCTCGTTCAAGCCGAAGTATTTCCCGCTGTCGGTGGAGAGGATCACCGCCTCACCCTCCAGCTCGCGGAACAGCACCGTCTCGGGTATGGCAACTCGGCTCATGCTCATGATCTCAAATTGAGGAAACAAAAATCGCCCCTCCATTATAGAGGCGTTTGGGAGGGGAAAGTTGGGTGAGCAAGCAAAAGGCGCTCCGAGACGACCGGAGCGCCAGGGAAGACGGGAGGAACCGCGCGTTGGCGGATCCTCCCGTCAGAGGCGGAGACGAAACTTTAGTCGTCGTATCCGAAATCAACATCCGTACGGTCCTGTCCGGCGGTCAAGCTGAACGACGTGATGTGCGCGGTCGAGGTGCCGTCCTTGTCGTAGGTGGGGACCATTCCCGAAGGCAGCTCGCTGTTGACGACCTTGACCTTGTAGTTGCCGGCCGTCAGGTTGGTGAACGAGTAGTAGCCGTCGCAACTGGTCGTGGTGGTGGCGAGAACGGCGCCGCTGCTGTTCTGGAGCTGCACGGTGACGCCACCGATGCCGGGCTCGCCGGAATCCTGGACTCCGTCACGGTCCAGATCCTTCCAGAGCCGGTCGCCGACCGAGCCGAGCTCGGCCGCCGGCGTGCAGGAGCCGTCGATGCGCACCATGTCCACCTTGAAGAAGTCGTCATCGCCACCGTAGTTGGCGCTGATCCGGAAACGGATCCGCGTGTTGCTGGAGATGTACGCCGAGATGTCGTAGGTGCGCGAGCTGATGTAGGTGCCGGTGTAGCCGGTGAACGTCTCCAGCACGGTGTAGGTGGCCCCGCCGTCCTTCGACACCTCGACGACCGCGGCGTCATCGGTTTCCACGCCGCGGATGTGGAAGTCCATCGACAGCATCGCGGAGGCGAAGCTCGAGAGGTTCGCCTGGCGCGCCGCGCTCGGCTGGGTGCCGGTATCCGGGTAGTCGTTGAGGATCAGGTACCCGCTGACCGGGGTGCCCACCCTCACGTTGCCCGTGCTGACTCCCGTACCGGCCGAGTCGACCTCCACCCACGCGGCGCTCCAATTCAGCGAGCCCTCGTTGTTGGAGAAGCTCGCATTGGTGAACGTGTCCTTGAAGCTGCCCGACGCCGTGCAGGAGGACGCCGGGGGCTTGTAACCGAAGTCCACGTCCGTGTGGTTCTCCGTCAGCGGCCCCGTGACGATGTGAGGCGTCGAGGTCCCGTCGAGGTCGTAGGTCGGCGTGTAGCCCGCGGGCAGGGTGCTGCTGACGACCTTGGCACTGTAGGTACCCGCGGGGAAGCCCGTGAAGCCGTAGATGCCGTCGCTGTCGGTCACGTCCGAAGCGATCACGGTGCCGCTGCTGTTGAGGAGCTGCACGGTGACGCCGCTGATGCCGGGCTCGCCGGAATCCTGGATGCCGTCGCCGTCCGTGTCCTTCCACACC
>CAXTNS010000187.1:0-10645 GCA_964245465.1 uncultured Thermoanaerobaculia bacterium | reverse complement strand
GAAGTGACGTGCGAGTTCACGCCGGGTAGCGCGCGGCTGACCAACATCTGCAAGGCCAAGCTCGACGAGGTGGCGTTGCGGATGAAGCAGGAGTCCGACTCTTCGGCGCAGGTCATCGGCTACGCCGAATCCGCGACCGGCACGCAGTCGGGCAACCAGCGGATCGCGGAGCAGCGCGCCCAGGCGGTGAAAAACTACCTGGTGACGCGGCACGGGATCGACCCGAGCCGGATCGTGACCGAGGGTCAGGTCACCGACCGCAGGGCGGCCGTGGTCATCCTGACCATCCAGTAACGGTCCAGGCCTTCACGAAGGTTTCCGGGCCCCGCCTCGCGGCGGGGCCTTTTCTTTTTCTGCCCTTCAGGATCAATTGGGATCAATTATTTGCCCGAGAGGCTCCGCGCCCGCCGCAGGAGCAGCTCCTCGACCCGGTCCGGGGGAAGAGGCTCGGAGAAGAGGAAGCCCTGCCCGTACTCGCAGCCGAGGAGGCGGAGCCGCGCCTTCTGCTCTTCCGTCTGGATCCCCTCGGCGACCACCTCCATGCCGAGCTGGTGGGCGAGGGTGATGATGGCCTTGACGATCGCCAGGTTCCCTTCGGCCTCCTCGATGCGGGAGGTGAAGGAGCGGTCGATCTTCAGGATGTCCATGGGGAAGCGGTGGAGGTAGTTGAGCGAGGAGTAGCCCTTGCCGAAGTCGTCCAGGTAGAGCTGCACGCCCATGCTCTTCAGGCGCGAGAAGCGGGTGGCGGCCGAGTCGGCGTGGCGGATGATGACCCCTTCCGTGATCTCCAGCCCCAGACAGGCGGGATCGAGGCCCGAGTCCTTCAGGGCCCCCTCGATCTGGTCGAAGAGGTCGGTCTGGAAGAACTGCTTGTTCGACAGGTTGACGCTCAGCTTGAGCGGCCCCAGCTCCGGGTGCTTGCGCTGGAGCTCGCGGATCTGCCGGCACCCCTCGGCCAGGACGAACCGGCCGATGGGCACCACCAGACCGGTCTCCTCGGCCACGGAAAGGAACTCGTCCGGCGGCAGCACGCCGCGCCGGGGATGGTGCCAGCGCAGCAGGGCCTCGAAGCCCACCACCTCGTCCCGGGCGATGTCCACGAAGGGCTGATAGTGGATGCGGAGCTGGCCGCGGTCGATGGCCCGCCGGAGGTCGGTCTCGAGCTGCAGACGCGCCATCACGAAGCGGTGCATGACCCGGTTGAACACCACGTGGCAGGCCCGGCCCTGGGACTTGGCCCGGTACATGGCGGTGTCCGCGTCGCGCAGCAGCTCCTCCGGCCGCTCGTACTCGGGCGTGTGGACGGCGATGCCGATCGAAGCCGTGACGAAGACCTCGTGGCCGCCCAGGTTGATCGGCGCCGCGAGACGGTCGTGGATGCGGTCCGCCACCCGCACGGCGTCGCTCACGTCGCGCCCGCCTTCCAGGAGGACGGCGAACTCGTCGCCGCCCACGCGGGCGATGGTGTCCGAGGGGCGCAGGGCGGAAGAGAGAGCGGCCGCGATCTGGATCAGCAGCTCGTCGCCCACGAGGTGGCCGAGGCTGTCGTTGACGATCTTGAAGCGGTCGAGGTCCAGGAAGAGCACCGCCGTCAGCCGCTCCGGCTCCCGCCGCGAGCGCTCGATCGACTGCCGCAGCCGGTCCATGAACAGGGCCCGGTTGGGCAGGCCCGTGAGCTCGTCGTGGAGGGCGTCGTGGAGCAGCTTCTCCTCGGCGCGCTTGCGGTCGGTGATGTCGTGGGAGTTCAGCACGATGCCCGCCACGGCGGCCTGGTGCAGCAGGTTCGAGGCGGCCGATTCGAGCGTCCGCCAGGAGCCGTCGCGATGGCACAGGCGGTACTCGAACGTGACGATCTCCTCCGGGTTTTCGATCAGCCTCCGCAGGGCGTCGTCGACCGCCTGGCGGTCCTCCGGGTGGACGAGGTCGAGCACGTTGCGGCCGGCGTGCTCCTCGGGGAAGAGGCCGAGGACCCGCTGGTGCGAGGGGCTCTCATAGCGCACCACCCCGTCGGCGTCGAGGATCGACACCAGGTCCGAGGCGTTCTGCACCAGCGAGCGGAACCGCTCTTCGCTGGCGCGCAGGGCCTCCTCGGCGCGCCGGCGGTCGGTGACGTCCTCCAGGGCTCCCTCGTAGTGGAGGACCCGGCCCTCCTCGCGGATGGCCCGTACCGTGAAGCGCACCCAGATGATGACGCCGTCGTTGAAGCGGCGCACCCGCGCCTCGAAGCTCTGCACGGTTGTTCCCCTGCCTGGGGCCATCTCTTCCATGGACCGCTGCCAGCGGTGGCGGTCCTCCCGGTCGACGTAGATGTCGCCGACGTCGGTCTGCAGCAGGACCTCCAGACTGGGATAGCCCAGGATGCGCACCAGGGTGGAGTTGGCTTCCAGCATCCGGCCGTCCGGAGTGGTGCGGTACAGGCCCACGGGCACGCCTTCGAAGAGGCCGTGGTAGCGCTCCTCCGACGCCTTGATGGCGGCCTCGGCCCGCTTGCGCTCCGAGATGTCGCGGGTGAAAGCGCAGTAGTACTGGCTCCCCTGGTGCTCCAGGCAGCTCAGGGTGACCTCGCCGGGGAAGATCTCGCCCCCCTTGCGCACGTGAGGTACTTCGAAGGTCTGGGGACCCTCCTCGCGGGTCTTCCTGGCCATCTGCGGAAAGAAGTCCGTGAACCCCGGGGGGAGGCATTCGGGCACCGTCATCGCGAGGAGCTCCTCGCGGGTATAGCCCATCAGGGTGCAGGCCGCCTCGTTGACGTAGAAGAAGCGGCCCTCGGAGTCCGCCCAGAAGGCGCCCTCGCCGGCGCGGTCGAGGAGGAACCGGGTGAGCCGCAGGGCCTCCTCGGCCTCCATGGGAGTCCTGGGCTGCGCGGCATCATCCTCCAGCAAAAACGCTCGCATCGAAGCGATTCCTCTCCTGAACGGCCGTCAATGGCGTGGATCTGGAAGATTATAGCCTGTCCTGAGCGGGGCTCCGCTGTGGAGCGGGTCTCATCCTGGCTGTGAAGCGCTTAACAGCAAAATCCAAAACTCTGCGTTAAGCTGCCGGAGACCACGGGTGGAAGGCTCTGTCCGGCTCTTGCCGGACAGCAGCCCGGACCCCGGTCCGGTCGCGCTGGCCCCCTCCTCGCGCGGCCGGACCGACGGTCCGTTTTCTCTCCGGCTTCCTCCCGAACGTGCCTCCCGAACGGTGATACCCTGTTTTTTCCGGCGCGCCGGTCCCCCGGCCCGTCCTCCTATCTGAGAGAACCATTGGAGGCTCACTTGGCCGATTCCGTGGACAATTCCCCGGCGTCTCTCTACCTGGAAGACGTTGTCGATCAGTTCCGCCAGCTCAAGTCCCTGGGCGACCGTGCCCTCGCCCAGGTGCGCGGCGAGGATCTCTTCGCGACCCTCGACCCCGAGTCCAACAGCCTGGCGATTCTGATCCAGCACATGGCGGGCAACATGCGCTCGCGCTGGACCGACTTCCTCCATTCCGACGGCGAGAAGCCCGACCGCGACCGCGATTCCGAGTTCGAGGTCACCTCCAGCACGACCCGGGAGGCGCTCCTGGACCGTTGGGAGGAGGGCTGGCGGTGCCTGTTCCAGGCCCTGACCGCCCTCCACGAGGAGGACCTGGCGATGACCGTCCTCATCCGGGCCGAGCCGCACAGCGTCATCAAGGCGGTCAACCGCCAGCTCACCCACTACGGCTACCACGTCGGCCAGATCGTCTTCCTGGCCAAGCACTTCGCCTCGGAGACGTGGCAGACCCTCTCCGTGCCCCGCGGCGGCACGAGGAGGTTCAACGCGGAGAAATTCGGCAGAGGATGACGGAGCCGGCGCGCCTCCCCGAAGCCCGGCGGCCCATGGTCCGCCTGTTCGGCTACCTCCGCCCGTACCGCAACCGCATGTCCTGGGCCACGGGCGCGAGCGTGGCCAACAAGATCCTCGACCTGATGCCGCCGCTCCTGGTCGGCTGGGTCATCGACTCGCTGCGCGGCAAGCCCCCGGGCTTCATCGCCTCGCTCGCGGGCACCCGCGACCCCTGGAGCATGGCGCTGGTGCTCTCCGGCCTCTCCGTCGTCATCTTCTTCTTCGAGAGCCTCTTCCAGTGGATGTACCAGGCGGGCTTCATGAACCTCGCCCAGCAGGTGCAGCACGACCTGCGGATGGACGTCTACAACCGCATCCAGTCGCGGGAGATCGCCTTCTTCGAAGAGCACCGGCTGGGCGAGATCCTGGCCATGCTGAACGACGACGTGAACCAGCTCGAGCGCTTCCTCAACACCGGCTTCAACGAGCTCGTGCAGCTCGGGGTGCTCTTCGTCTTCGCCTTCGCCGTGATGTTCCCCATCTCCTGGCAGCTCTCGCTGGTGGCCGTGGCGCCCATGCCGGTCATCCTCTGGGGGAGCCTGCTCTACCAGCGCCGCATCCAGCCCCGCTATCGACGGGTGCGCGAGGGCGTGGGCGGCCTCGCCAGCCGGCTGGAGAACAACCTCGCGGGCATCCACGTCATCAAGAGCTTCACGGCCGAGGCCTTCGAGACCGAGCGGGTGCGGCAGGTGTCCGCGGAGTACCAGCGGGCCAACGCCGAGGCCATCCGGCTGTCGGCGGTCTACACGCCCCTCATCCGCATGGCCATCGTGGCCGGGTTCGCCGGGGTGCTGCTGGTCGGCAGCTACTGGATCCTGAACGGCTCGGGCATCATCACCGTGGGCGAGCTGGTGCTCTTCTCCATGATGACCGAGCGGCTCCTCTGGCCCCTGACCCGCCTGGGGACCACGGTGGACGATTTCGAGCGCGCCCGGGCCAGCTCCCGCCGCGCCTTCGGCCTGCTGGACACCGAGCCGGCCATCCAGGATCCGGAGTACCCGGAGCCTCTTGGAAGAGCAAGGGGCGAGGTGGTCTTCGACCGGGTGGAGTTCCGCTACGCCCGGGGCCGGGACGAGCCGGTGCTGCACGGTCTGAGCTTCCGCATCGCACCCGGCGAGACCCTGGGGATCGCCGGTCCCACGGGCGCCGGCAAGTCGACCCTGATCAAGCTCCTCCTGCGCTTCTACGACGTCACGGGTGGCGCCGTGCGGCTCGACGGCCACGACGTGAGGAACGTGGCCCTGGCCGACCTGCGGCGCAATATCGCTTTGGTGAGCCAGGACGTCTACCTCTTCCACGGCACCGTCCGGGAGAACATCGCCTACTCGAGCGACGTGCCGCTCGACGAGGTCGTGCGGGCGGCGAAGCTCGCCCAGCTCCACGACTTCGTGGCCGGCCTGCCTCAGGAGTACGACACCCTGGTGGGCGAACGGGGCGTCAAGCTCTCGGGCGGCCAGCGCCAGCGCCTGTCGATCGCCCGCGCCATCGTCAAGGACGCACCCCTCCTGATCCTCGACGAGGCCACGAGCTCGGTCGACACCGAGACGGAGCGGGCCATCCAGGAGAACCTGCGGACGCTCACCGCCGGCCGCACGGCCCTGATCATCGCCCACCGCCTCTCGACGATCCGCCACGCCGACCGTATCCTGGTCCTGCGGCACGGAGAAGTGGCCGAAGAAGGCCACCATGACGATCTCGTCGCCCGCGGCGGCATCTACGCGGATCTTTGGCACGTGCAGGCGGGCGAGCTGGCAGAAAGCACGAGATAGAGCTGAAGAGAGGCTGAAACAGTGTCTCGGTCCTTTTTTTCATTGTTTTTTCCCCTCAAACGTTGTTTGGCGGGGAAAAACAATGTCTGGCGGCTTCAAACATTGTTTGAAGCCGGCGGAACTGTGAAAAAGCAGCTCAAACAATGTTTGAAGCCCCAAAACAATGTTTCAGGCCGAAAAACATTGTTTCAAGCCACTGGGACGCTCTAAGAGGAGGTTTTGTGGCCTTTTTCGCCCTGCCGGCCTTTCTGACGGCTTCTTTGGCCCTCTCAGCCGTTGCCGCGCCCATTCCTGACCTCGATCTCCTGATTCAAGGGGGCACGATCGTCAACGGCTCCGGTTCCCCTGGATTCCGGGCCGACGTGGCTGTAAAAGACGGCCGGATCGCCCGGATCGGGGATTTGAAGGGCATCTCCGCGAAACGGACGATCGATGCCACAGGCCTGGTCGTCGCCCCCGGGTTCATCGACGTCCACACGCACGCGGACGACCTCGCGACGAAGCCGCGGGCGGAGAACTTCCTGCGCATGGGGGTGACGACGATCGTGGCCGGCAACTGCGGCAGCTCACCCGTCGACATCGGCAAGGAGATCGCGGAGATCCGCAAGGCCCATCCCTCGATCAACTTCGCGACCCTCATCGGCCACGGCTCCGTGCGCGAGGCGGTGATGGGCACCGGGCGGCGGGCGCCGACTCCGGCCGAGATGGAGAAGATGAAGGCCTTCGTTGCCAAGGCCATGGCCGACGGCGCCGTGGGGCTCTCGACCGGCCTCCAGTACGTGCCCGGGAGCTACGCCGAAGAGGGCGAAATCGTCGAGCTGGCCCGGGTGGCCTGCAAGGCGGGCGGCCTCTACGCCTCCCATATGC
This sequence comes from uncultured Thermoanaerobaculia bacterium, assembly GCA_964245465.1. Lineage (GTDB taxonomy): Bacteria > Acidobacteriota > Thermoanaerobaculia > Multivoradales > UBA5704 > DATARR01. Next base: position 4,158 of record CAXTNS010000187.1, on the reverse strand, counting down.
GCAACGAGGGGACGGAGATCGAGAAGGCCCTGGCGGAGACGATCGCCGTCGGCGAGAAGGCGGGCTGTCCCGTCGAGGTCTCCCATCTGAAGATCGACAGCCCCAGCCGCTGGGGGGCAAGCGTCCAGGCGCTGGAGAGGATCGACGCGGCCCGCGCCCGCGGGATCGACGTCCAGGCGGACCAGTACGCCTACACGGCCGCGGCCTCCAGCCTCTCCATCCGCTTCCCGGACTGGGCGCTCGCGGGCGGCGACGAGGAGATCCGCAAGCGGCTGGACGACGAGGCCACCTGGGCGCGAATCCGGTCGGACATGAAGGCCACCCTCGCCGGCCGGGGCTTCTCGGACCTCTCCTTCGCCGCGGTCTCCTCCTATCCGCCCGATCCGTCCCTCAACGGGCTCACCATGAAGCAGGTGGCCGAGAAGCTCCTGGGCGACGGTAGAGCGGACGCCCAGCTCGAAGCGGCCCGGCGGATGCTGCGGACGGCCAACGCCGGCATGATCTACAACCTCATGTCCGAGGACGACGTGACCCGCATCCTGAAACATCCCCAGGTCGCCTTCGCCTCGGACGGCGACATCGTTTCCCCCGAGGACGGCCGCACCCACCCCCGCGCCTTCGGCAACAACGCCCGGGTGCTCGGGCTCTACGTGCACGAGAGGAAGACGATCGGTCTCGAAGAAGCCGTCCGCAAGATGACGGGGCTCCCCGCCGCCCACTTCAAGCTCGGCCAACGGGGCCTGATCAAGGAGGGGTACGCCGCGGACCTGACGCTCTTCTCCCCCACGGCGGTTCGCGACGAGGCCACTTTCGAACAACCGCGAAACTTGGCGAGCGGAATTCCGTATGTTCTGGTCAACGGGGTGCTGGTCGTGGACGGCGGTCTCTCCACGGGCGCGGGTCCTGGAAAGGTGCTTGTCCCGGTTTCACCGAGCCGCCACACTCAATAGACAGCATTGTAAATTTTTTTGAAGTCCTTGGATCGTCAAAGGCGCAGTAAACGCCCTGCCACCGGCCTGCTCTCACGGGGAGACCGGTGGCAGGGCGGCTTCGCTGGGGCTGGCTCGAGCCGGACCTCCTGTGGTACTCTTCCATTGAGGTGGAACCATGAGCGATGTTCGGATTTATCCGATGGACCAGTTAACCCTGCCGGAAGAGATCAGCTCTGCTCTGCAAGTCAAGGAAGGGGACTATTTAGAAGTCTCCACAGTCGGAAGTACGGTAATTTTGAAGCCCACGCGGATTTTTCCTCATGGGAGCCCGGAGGCCGAAGAAGAGTACCGACGGTCCAAGCAGGCCTTCGCAGAAGGCCGCTACCATACATCTGAGAGCGTTGAGAGCTTGGCGGAGCACCTTGGTATTCCTCTCGGTGAGGTCGAAACATCGAGTGCCGAAGTCCTCCCCATCGGGAGGCTTGTTGAAGAGGCTCTGAGTGCGACTGAGGGGGATACTGCTGCGGCCGTCGAGTACCTGGAAGAAGCCAAGCGCTCTCTGGAGTTGAAGGGGAAGCAATCTGTAGTAGAGGCTTTTGAACGGAACTCCTCGCGCTAAGTTTATGCCTCGTCCGGAACCATCCTGGTCCGTAACGTTCCAGTGGAGCAAAGATTTTGAAGCTCAGGTCGCAGAGCTGATCCCGGGGCGCGGGATCAGCAAGGCTCTCGGCGAGGCGTTCTCCTACCTTTACGAATACAGATGGGACAATCCTATCCGCAGCGACTTTTATAGTATCTTTAAGAGTTCCTATGTCTACAGATTCCACAAAGGATACCTGCGCGCTTTCGAGCTGGTCGTCGAACGGAATTCAGGTCAGCTTGAAAAGATAGTTCTCCAATTGGTAGCTATCCAGAAGGTTTGACCCAAAAATTTAAGATTTCCAGAAAGAATCCCAAAGTCATCAGGATGAACCCGGTTCGCGTCCAAGGAAGAGATCGCCGGGCATGCCAAAGCTGTACCTCCTCCTCGTCTTTGAGGGGTGTTCCCTTGTTGTCGGTGAGCCGATCCAGCAGTCCTACCTCTTGGAAAATCTCCCGCAGGTGACGAGCACCAATCTCTGCCTTGACTTTCTTGACGGTCAAAGCGTCCCAACTCAATACCGTCCCACACAGCTCTAGGTTGCTGATCATGTGGCTCTCTCCTTTCGGTTTCCATACCGCCTCAGAAAGACTAGAATACTGCAAGTGAGGAACCAAAAGCCGCTTCGGCGTGCACTGGATCTTCCTGGAGACGACGGCCTCTACTTGAGCTGACTGAATGACCACCGCCATCCTTGCCGAGAAGCCCGCCGTCGCCCGAGACATCGCCCGTGTGCTCGGCGCGGGCCAGAGAGGCGAGGGTTATCTCTCCGGCAACGGCTACGTCGTGACCTGGGCCGTCGGCCACCTCGTCACCCTGCCCCAGCCGCACGAGATCAACCCCGAGTGGCGCAAGTGGCGGCGGGACCACCTGCCGCTCCTGCCCCGCGACTGGCCTCTCGTGGTCTCCGAGGAGACGAAAGACCAGTTCGAGAACGTCCGCAAGATCCTGAACGCCCCCGAGGTCGAGCGAGTCGTCTGCGCCACGGACGCCGGCCGGGAAGGCGAGCTGATCTTCCGCTACATCTACGAGGCCGCCGGGTGCCGCAAGCCCTTCCAGCGCCTGTGGATCTCGTCGCTCACGGCGGACGCCATCCGCCAGGGCTTCAACAGGCTGCGCGACGGCCGCGACCTCGATCCCCTGGCCGACGCCGCCCGGGGCCGCAGCCGGGCCGACTGGCTGGTGGGGATGAACCTCTCCCGGGCCTACACCCTGGACTTCAACGAGGACCTGTCCGTGGGGCGCGTCCAGACGCCCACCCTCGCCATGGTGGTGGAGCGCGAGCTGGCCATCCGCGCCTTCGTGCCGGAGGACTACCTGGAGGTCCTCGCCACGTTCGCGCAGGCCCCTGAAGGCCCTGGCTACAAGGGAACGTGGTTCCGGGGGGAGACCCCCAACGCCGAAGCGAAACGGATCAAGGCCCAGCCCGGCAAGGAGGGCGCCGACATCGAGGAGGCGGCGCGCATCGTCCAGCGCGCCCGGCTGGGGCAGGCGGCCGTCGAGTCCATCCGCTCCGAGACCAAGCGGATGCCGCCGCCGCTCCTCTACGACTTGACGGAGCTCCAGCGCCACGCCAACCGCCTCTACGGCTTCAGCGCCAAGAAGACCCTGGGCCTTGCCCAGACGCTCTACGAGCAGAAGAAGCTCATCAGCTACCCGCGCACGGACAGCCGCCACCTCTCGGCCGACGTGGCCGCAACCCTGGGCGAGATCGTCCGCGCCATCCAGGGCCCCTACGAGGGCCGGCTGGCCCCCGGCACGGGCGAGCGCCCCTTGGGCAAGCGCTTCGTGGACGACTCCAAGGTCACGGATCACCACGCCATCATCCCCACCCCGACCTCGCCGGTGGGCGCCGATCTCTCGGACGACGAGCGGAAGATCTATGACTTGATCTGCCGCCGGCTCCTCTCCGCCTGGCACGACGAGCACGTCTGGTCCGTGACGACCGTCATCACGGCGATCTCCAATCCTCCACCCTCCGGAGTGGGCGAGCCCATCGTGGACCGCTTCCACAGCACCGGCACCCTCGTCGACCAAGTGGGCTGGAAGGTGCTGGACATCGATCGGAAGAAAGACAAGGACAAGAAGAAAGAGGATGAGGCTGGCGAAGCCCAATCCTCGGAGGCCCCGGAGGAAAATCAGACCCTGCCGCCCGGCCTCGCCCAGGGGCAGCGCCAGGAGGTGCTCGAAGCCCGGGCCGTGGCCAAGCAGACCCGTCCGCCCAAGCGCTTCACCGAGGCCACCCTGCTGACCGCCATGGAGACTGCCGGCAAGACCCTGGACGACAAGGAGCTCTCCGAGGCCATGAAGGAGTCGGGCCTCGGCACGCCCGCCACCCGCGCCGAGATCATCGAAACCCTGCTCCGCCGCGAGTACGTCGTTCGCCAGGGCAAGACCCTGGAGGCCACCGACAAGGGGATCCGGCTGATCGAAGTCGTCCATCCTCACGTGAAGAGCCCCGCCATGACCGGCCAGTGGGAGGCCCGGCTCCAACAGATCCAGCGCGGGAAGGCGGATCTCCCGGCGTTCCTGCGGGAGATCGAGGAGTACGTGCGGGGGGTGGTGGGCAATGGGAATGGGAACGGG
>CAXTNS010000186.1:6085-10673 GCA_964245465.1 uncultured Thermoanaerobaculia bacterium | reverse complement strand
TCCTTGACCACACCCGAGCCTCTCCCCACGTTCAAAAACCTAAATGAACAGCATTGGGCTCAGGCGTGGGGACGAGCCGCTGACCGAGTACGCGCTTTCTGCTTGAGGTCATGCGTCTGGCGGGCGGCACGTGGCTCGTGAGCGTCCATCAACGGCTGATCAGGCTTCGCAGAGCGCTGATCGATGGCGCGAAGAAATAGCCGCCGCCCGTGGGGATCACCCAGTCGGCCATCGTCTTCAAGGAGACCTCCCCCCCAGGGGTGCGCAGCAGGCACTCGCGCCCCGCGCGATTCTGCCCCACGAGCAGATCGTGCCCGCCGTCCTGAGGCCCGTTCTGCCGGTTCATCCACTTGTTGTTCAGGACCTCGAACTGCCCGCGGATCGAGGTCTGGTAGCAGAGGAAGAGCAGCCCCCGCTGCCCGTTCGCCGGATCGGCCACGCCCTCTTCCTGGGGGAAGGGGTCTCCCCAGGAGATCCCGCGGCGCAGGACCTGGAAGGTAAGGGTCTGGTGGAAAGCTCCACCCTGATCGGTGGGCAGATCGCGCGGGTTGACCTTGCGGACGTGGGCGAACCGCGGACAGAGGTGCCCCACGGCGTCGCCCGGCGCCCCCTCGATGATGCGGGGGCGGGGCGGCGCGCCGGCCTCGGTGAGCACGGCGATTGGGTCTGCCGGAGCGTTGAATTGGAAATGATTGAGCGCGAAGGAATCGTCGACCACCGCCGGATCGTCCCGCTCCGGGCGGCGCAGCAGCGGCGCGCCGCTCGGCCACCGCCCCACCAGCAGTGCCGCCAGCCGGGCCTCCGTCATCTCCGCGAAGGGTTCGTTCCGGACGAGCTCCGCGGCCTGCTCGCGGAGGAAGGCGCGGAATGCCGCCACGTCCTGCCGCAGGCGGCGCAAGACCAGGAACGAGCCGTTCTTCATCCACTCCGGGCCGCCGTCGGCGATGGGGCCTGGGCCGCCCTCGTCGTCTTGCTGCGTGGCGTACCCGAAGACGAACTGCCCCGGCCAGACGAGCGGCTGCCCCGGCTTGCCGTGAGTCAGTGCCCGGGGATCCGCCGGATCGATGTAGCGCCGGGTGAGGAAGTGAAACGGGAGGTCGGACAGCCGCCCCCGGGGCCCCACCTGCGAGATGCCGTCGCGGAATCCGAAGTGCTCCTTTTCGCCTTCGAGGACGAACGCCTCCTGGTCGTAGACCACCCGCAGCCCCGAAGCGGGCAAGCCCGCGAGCGACATGCGGAGCCCCCCGGCCAGGTCGTGAAGCTGGCAGGCGTCCGCCCCTCCCAGGATCAGCAGCACGTCCGGCGTCGTCTCCGGGGTGCCGCCAATGATCCAGCGCGAGGGGTGCCCCTCCTGGTCGGGACGGGTGGGATCTCCCAGGCTGCCGGAGAGCAGGGCCATGCCTTTCCGGAACGAGGGGTCGCGGATGGTGTCGGCGTCCGGCGTCAGAAGGCGCAGGCCGCCGATCGAAAAGGCGATGTTGATCCATCGCGCAGAGGGCGCAGAGGGCGCTGAGGGCGCCGCGGGCAAAGCCGACTGGCGGCGCAGGAGCGACCGGCGCAGGTTCCGCAGGGTATTGACGTCGCGCAGACTGGCGATGGACGGCACCAGCCGAGCCAGCCAGGACTTGGCGTCCGCGGTCTGGCCCTCGTTGACTTTGAGCCCGAGCAGGACCTGGTGCCGGGAGCCGAACCCGGGCAGGATGTTGCCCTGGATCTCGTCGACGTCGAGCACCGGCTCGGTCGGCGCGCCCGGGATCTCCGGGCCCGTGATCACGTCCGAATCGGGATCGAAAGCCTGTTGGGGCTCCATCATCCGCCTCGTGGCGCCTCGCTCAGCGACCGAGCCGCGAGCCGAGCCCGCTCTTGATTTCCGGCTCCGCCGTCACCGCACCCGCGGCTTCCTCGGCGAAGTCCGCGGTTTCGGCGGCCACCTCACGGAGGCCGGGGGGAGCCGGCGCCTCCGGCAGAAAGGGCGGGACCTCTGCCCAGGCTTCCGGCGGCAAGTCCGCGCAGCTCACTCCGATCCGGAAGACGTGCTCGATCTCCCCCTTCTCGCGATGGGGGCAGCACTGCCCGATGCAGGCGCGCAGCGCCACCGGCTCGGCCACGAGTTGCTTGGCGATACCGGTCAGCACCATCTGGATGCGGTCGGCGATCTGGCCGCCGAAGCGGATCCCGTCGCCGTCGAGCAGCACCTGGTCGACCGTGAAGCCCAGCTCTTCCGGCACCTCGAAGCGGGCTCGCAGGATCCTGCGGTCCTCCCGGCTCCCCCGGTCCACCTGCCAAGCCCCGGCCATCTCCTCCCCAGCCGGCCCGGCAAAGCCATCGAGCGCGAGCTCGGAGATGTAGAGGCCCACCGGATCCCCCAGGGAGACCGAAAGCCCGGAGCGGGCGAACCGATTGACTGCGGCGCCGATGGTCGGATCGCTCGACCGGTTGGGATCGCCGAAGCCCGAGCAGCAGACCAGTTGCTCCGGGTCCACGACCGCCCGGCCGTCGCCGTTCCGCCGCTGCACCGAGGCACCGCCGCCCACGCGGAACTCTCCCCGCAGAGTGTTCGCCGGGTGGGTGAGGTGCATGATCCCGTCGGTCGTGGTCCACTTGTTGAACGGGTTGTAGGTCCCCTTGCGGGCATAGAAACGCCAGCCGAACGGCTCGCCGGTCCCAGGATTGGTGTCGTCGTCGAAGAAGGCGACGTCGAAGGGCCAGACGAGGTCGGCTGCCGACACCTGGGGGTTTACGTGCTCTCTGTAGAGCTCCTCCACCAGCCCCAGGTCCCCCGCCACGAGGTCGCGCCGCGGGTCTCCCGCCGCGAAGAACGGCCGCGTCCCCTCGGCCAGGAACTCCCAGTACTCGGGAGCCTCGCTGGAGAAGCAGATACGGGTGATCCGTCCCTCGTTATCGCGGTTATCGCGGTTATCGCGCCGATCGCGCCGATCGCGGTCGACGTGCCACTCGCAGTATTCGTCCTGCTGGCGGTAGAACAACTGGAGCTCCTCGCGCAGGAAGCCCTGCTCGTCGACGCGGCGCAGGGCACGCCCGTTGATGCGCAGCGGGCGTAGCGTCTCGGCGGCCAGCCAGCGCTTCTCGTCCGGCTCGTCGTCGTCCTGGAACCAGCGGGTGAGGAACCGCGGGAAGGCATCCCAGGCGATCGATTCCGAGGCGGGCTCACCGGGCGTCTCATCCTTCAGGGGATTGAAAAACAGGCTGGGGACCTCCGGCGTCCCGTACACCTCGGCGGCATTGTCCATCCAGGACGACACGATCGCGCTCCAGGCCTTGGCGCGGTCCTCCGCGATGTCGGGCCGGCGCCCGAAGTCCTCGAGGAATCCAGGGGGATGAAATCGGTCCAAGTCTCCTCCTCGTCCAGCCGGTCGGCTCCGATCCCGCTGGCGCTTCAGGCCGGGCTGCCCATCACCCGCAAGGTCTTGATGAGATCGCCCTCGAAGAGGAAGTGGTTGGTGTTGAAGGGCATGACCACGCGGGTGCCGTCAGGCCTGACGATAGTCATCCGCTGCTCGGTGATAGCGCGGTTGCCCTCGATCACCACCGAGAGGATCTCGGGCTCGATGTGCGGGAAGTCCTGGAAGAGTTGGGCGTAGAAGCCGCGGATGGCCTCCTTGCCGTAGAAGGGCTCCGGCGCGACCACGAAAGTGGCGAAGGCATCATCGGTGAACATCGCGACGACCTCCTTCAGACGGTTACTGTGCGCGAGCCGGAAGTACTTGGAGACGAGATCGGCGTAGTGCTCCCGGCTGCGCCGGGTGGTGTTCTGGGCGACCTGTTCGGTTTGAACGTTGCTCTGCGACATGATTCCTCCTCTGCTGCGATGAGATTTGGGGAGCGATCGGCGAGCTACGCGGGATCGCGTCGAAAACGGGTCGAAAACGGGTTGTTCGCCCCGCCAAGTACTCAACGCTTCGTCTCCCCGGCTCCCCTCACCCTCGCAACGGAGATCGTAGTCGTGAGCCCGAGCCCCGGCTCTCCGCTTGCCGCTCGACGGCTGATCGTGATCATGGACTCCAGGATACCTTCCCAGCCAAGCCTGAGGCCCGACTGCGCACCGATGGTGCCAATGAGGAATAAGGAATAAGAATTATCGAAACCGACAAAGATCGTCAAAAGATGTAGATGGTGGAGCAGAAGGGATTCGAACCCTCGACCCCCACGTTGCGAACGTGGTGCTCTCCCAGCTGAGCTACTGCCCCACGGTGCGGGAGGCCGGTATTGTACTCGGGGGGGCGGGTTCCGGCAAGGGCGGCGTCTGGACGGGTTCCAGGAGGTCCTCCACGGAGAGGACGCCCAAGGTGCCGGCGCGCGCGGAGGCCTGGGCGCCGATCAGCTCTTCCAGGCGCTCCGCGATCTCTCCTCCCACCAGCTCCGCCCCGCGCCGCGCCCGGTGGTCGTAGGCCGCCAGGACCCTTTCCACCTCGATCTCCCTCGGGTCCTGGGCGAGGCCGTAGTCGTGGTCGCCGTAGACCTTGAGGAGGCCGTGGGTGAGGAGCGGGTGGAGAATGCGCTCGACTTCCTGGGTGGTCAGGCTCAGCCGGTCGGCCAGGGCCTCGCGGGAGAGGGAGGGCTCGCCCCG
>CAXTNS010000186.1:2138-5950 GCA_964245465.1 uncultured Thermoanaerobaculia bacterium | reverse complement strand
AGAGCAGGGCGAAGGCGAAGCTGCCGTAGACCACGCTGACGTTGCGGAAGACCTCCACGTAGGAGCCGAAGCCCTGGCGCAGCATCTCCAGGAGGAGGCCGGCCAGCAGGCCCCCGGCCAGGGCGTTCCGTAGCCGCACGGTGGTGTAGGGCACCACCCAGTAGAGGATGGTGAGGCCCACCACGGTGGCGAGGAAGGGCAGCACGTTGAGCAGGACCGATTCCTGGAACACCCGCCGCAAGCCCGGGCTCTGGCGCAGCACGATCAGGCTCGAAAAGGTCGCGCCGACCAGCAGCGGTCCCCAGAAGAGGAGGAGCAGGAAGGAGAAGAGGCGCATCCTCAGGGGACGGCGGCGCGAGACGTTCCAGATCTTGTTGAGGGTCTCTTCGACGGTCGAGAAGAGCAGCAGGGTGGTGGCGAAGAAGGCGACCACCCCCAATCCATGAATGGTTTCGGCCTGGTCGAGGAACTCGGCGATCTTGTCCACCACGCTCTTGTCGGAGTAGGGGAGGATCTGGACGAAGACCTCCAGGCTCCGCTGCGGGTACTGGCTGAAGACCCGGGCGCCCACGAAGGAGAAGGCGGTCAGGAAGGGGATGAGCGAAAGGACGGTGACGAAGGCGAGGGCCGAGGCGGTGAGGAAGACGCCGTCCTCATAGGACTGCCGGAACGTGAGGTGGAAGTAGCGGGCGAGCTTGCCGGCGAGGGAAGGCCCGCCATCGTCGCGGCGGGGGAGCCGGCCGACAACGGTGGCGTCACCGGACGTCTCGACGTCTACCAAGGCACGGACTCTCCGGTGAGCGGCAGGTGGGGGCGCGGCCAGCCGAGCTCTTCGGCGATGGCCGCGGCGAGCGCCTTGCGGGCCGGGTCCTCGCCGTGGTTCAGGAAGATCCGCTGGGGCGGCGCGGGCAGGGCCCGGCACCAGCGCAGCAGCTCGTCCCGGTCAGCGTGGGCCGAGAGGTTCTGGAGTTGGTGGATCCTGGCCTTCACCCATACGGTATGGCCGTGGACGGCGATCGTCTCGGCGCCGTCGATCAAGGCCCGCCCGCGGGTGCCCGCGCCCTGGTAGCCGGCGAAGACGACCGAGCTCCTGCGGTCCCCCAGGCGGTGGAGGAGGTGGTGTACCACCCGCCCGCCGTTCGCCATGCCGCTCGACGCCACGATGACCGCGGGCTGGCCGCGGGTGTTGAGCGCCTTGGACTGGTCGGACGTGCGGCAGCGCATGAAGCGGTCGATGCCCAGAGGGTCGTTGGCGAGGGCCAGGAGGTCCTCGTCGTGCTCGGCCTCGGTCCGGTCTAACAAAAGGGTGTCGACGATTCAAAAAAAACAGTCAAGGAACACGGTGGAGGGATCGAGCCGTCCGGCGTCCACCAGGGCGGAGAGGTGGTAGAGGATGTCCTGGGTGCGCCCGAGGGCGAAAGCGGGGATGATCACCGTGCCGCCCCGGGCGTAGGTCTCCTCGATGATCCGGCCCAGGGCCTCTCCGGGATTCTCCCGGGCGTGGCGCCGGTCGCCGTAGGTGGATTCGAGCAGGAGGGCGGCGGGGCCGTACGCCGGCGGCTCGGGGTCTTAGAGGATGGGCACGCCGTAGCGGCCCACGTCGCCCGAGAAGCACCAGGTGCGCCGCTCGCCGTCCGCGCCCTTGCCGGTGATCTCGACGCTCGCGGCGCCGAGCAGGTGGCCGGCGCGCACGAAGCGCAGGCGGATCCCGGGGAACAGCTCCCTTTCTTCCCCGAAGCGGACGGTCTCCAGGAGCTTCAGGGCGTGCCGGGCGTCCTCTTCCGTGTAGAGGGGTCTGGGATCGGAGTGCCGGCTGTAGCCCTGCTGGCGGGCGTAGCGGGCCTCTTCCTCCTGGATCTTGCCGGCGTCCTGGAGGACGAGCGAGACGAGCCCTCGGCTCGGGGCCGTACAGTAGACCGGTCCGGAATACCCCTCGGCGGCCAGGCGCGGCAGGAGGCCGGTGTGGTCCAGGTGAGCGTGGGTGAGCACCACGGCGGTCAGCTCGTTGGGCCGGAACGCGAAGGGGCTCCGGTTGCGCGCTTCGAGCTCCTCGCCGCCCTGGTACATGCCGCAGTCGACGAGGATCTGGCGGTCCCCCCAGGAGAGGTGGGTGCAACTGCCGGTGACCACTCCGCAGGCGCCGTGGAAGGTGACGGTGGGCATGGTGCCTCCTCGGGGGGGATCTTAGCACCGGCGTTCGATCCTCCTGGTGCAAGGCGCGGGGTGTTCCGGAGGCACGATTTCTGCTAAACCTACTCGGTCAAACTCCTGCCACGCAGAACCGGCAGGTTCATCCTTTTCAGGATCGGAGGCAGCGATGGCCGAGAGAATCAGTCCGGGTGATCCGGAAAATGCCGAATTGGCACGTGATACGGACGGCGGAGTCGTTTCCGCGCGTCAGAGATTCCAGAAGCTGGGCGACGAGCTCCAGGACCGTTACAAGAAAGTGTCCGACGACGTCCAGGACCGCTACAAGAAAGTCTCGGAGGACGTGAAGCGGGGCGCCGAGCGGGCTTCCAGCGAGATCCGCCGCGGGGCGGAGCGGGCCCGGGAGACCTATGGCGAGGTGGCGGAGAATGCCGAGCGGAGCTACCAGCGGGTGCGCTCCGAGGCGGGCAACCTCTCGCGGGAGGTCAGCCTGTACGTGCGGGACAACCCGGGCAAGTCGGTGGTGATCGCCGCCGGCGTCGGGTTCCTGCTCGGCCTGCTGGCGCGGCGGCGCGGGGGCGACGACGACGCGTAGTCCCTTACTTTCCCAACCCTCCTCTTTCTCCCAGCCGGGGGAGAGGAGGGAGACCTTCTCAGGAGGAACGTCATGGAGATCCAGGATCGGGATTCAATCGTTGACGAGATGATCGACGAGATCGTGCCGGAGGGGCTGGACTGGGAAAGGCTGGTAGTGACCTATCCGATCCCGGCCCTGCTGGTCGCCGCGGTGGGCGGATTCCTCATCGGCCGCCGGCACGGGCCGGAGATCCTGGCCGCGGTGTCGAGCTACGCGTCGTCCGAGGTCTCGCGCAACGTCAGCCATCTCATCAGTCAGGACGGTTAGGCTCTGCGCACCATCTTCCATATCTCGGACGTCCACTTCGGCCCTCCGCACCTGCCCCGGGTCTCCGAAGGGGTGCTGGAGCTCATCGAGCGCAACCGGCCGGACCTGGTCGTGCTCTCGGGGGACCTGACCCAGCGGGCCAAGCCGGAGCAGTTCAAGCAGGCGCGGGCGTTCGTGGACCGCATGCCGGTGCCCACCCTGACGGTGCCGGGCAACCACGACGTGCCGCTCTACCGGGTCTGGGAGCGGATCTTCAACCCCTTCGGCTGCTACAAGAAATACTTCAGCCCGGAGATGGAGCCGGTGTACCGCGACGACGACATGCTGGTCGTGGGCATCAACACGGCGTTCGGCTGGACGTTCAAGGACGGCCGCATCAAGCTGCGCCGGCTCCTGGAGGTGGAGAAGCTGCTCATCTCGACTCCGGAGACGGTGTTCAAGGTGGTGGTGGCCCACCATCACATGATCCCGCCGCCCAACTTCGGCACGCAACGGGTGCTGGCCAACGCTTACGAGGCCATCGACCTGTTCTCGCAGGCGGGGGTGGACCTCATCCTCTCGGGGCACCTGCACCAGGCCTACATCGGCAACTCGGAGGAGTTCTATCCCAAGGGCCGGCCGCCGGTGGTCATCCTCCACTCGGGGACGACCACCTCGAACCGGGGGCGAGGCGGCGAGCGGGAACGGAACACCTGCAACTGGATCCAGTTCGATGGCAAGTCCCTGGTGGTCTCCCACTACCGCTGGCACCACTCGCTGG
>CAXTNS010000186.1:0-2128 GCA_964245465.1 uncultured Thermoanaerobaculia bacterium | reverse complement strand
GCTCGACCTGTTCGCGCCCAAACCTCCGTTGCCGTCGCCCGCCAGAGTCAAAATTGGACTCGCTGGAGCGTTTCGCGGAGCACAGCCGGCATTGGTATCCCCGCCAGGAGCTCACCCCGTACACGCTGGAGGGGCTGTCCATGGAGACGTGGACCCCGGCGGTGCACAAAGCGGAAACGTCCTCGACGACGCAGCCCGTCCCGGCCGGGCCTCAGGCTCCGGTCACCAAGTAACGATATGATGGAGCCCGGAGGAGCGAATGGCTGAAGACTGGGAGATCGTGAAGATCGTGGGCACCGAGGAAGAGGCGACCGTGGTCGTCGGCTTCTTGCAGAGCAGCGGCATCGAGTCGGTGGTGGAGTCGCTGCATGCCAGCGAGTTCCCGACCGAGGTCGGGGACTTGGCGAACGTGAACATCCGGGTGCCCGCCGACCGGGCCGAGGAGGCGAAAGCCCTGCTCAACCAGCGGGAGGACGTGGCGACCGGGGATGAGGGGGAGATGGCCGGCGCGCCGCTGGAGGACGCCCCTCCTGAGACGGCCGATCCCGCTGACGTTGCCGTACCGGATCCGAGCCAGGCCAAGCCGTGAACGCGCTGGAGGGCGGCAGCAGCGTCGGCCGCTACCGCATCGTCCAGCTCCTGGGGTCCGGTGCCATGGGCGAGGTCTATCTCGCCGAGGACCCCCAGATCGACCGCCGGCTGGCCATCAAGACCGTCCGCCTCGTGGGCCGGCCGCAGGACGTCGAGGAGCGCAAGAAGCGCCTCCTCCGCGAGGCCCGCGCGGCCGGCCGCCTCATCCATCCCAACGTGGTGATGCTGTTCGACGCGGGCGAGGCCGCGGGGCTCCTCTATCTCGCCTTCGAGCTGGTCGAGGGCACGGACCTGGCCGCCCGGCTCGACGCGGGCCCGCGCCTGAGCCTGCGCGAGGCCCTGCGCGCCGTCCGCCAGGCCGCCGAGGCCCTCGACTACGCCCACGGCCAGGGGATCGTCCACCGTGACATCAAGCCCAGCAACATCCTGCTCGACCGTGCCGGCCGGGTGAAGGTGGCGGACTTCGGCATCGCCAAGATGGCTGGCCAGAGCACGGAGCTGACCATGGCGGGCTCGGTGATGGGGAGCCCCCAGTACCTCTCGCCCGAGCAGATCCGCGGCGAGGACCTGGACGGCCGGAGCGACATCTTCTCGCTGGGCGTCGTCCTCTACGAGATCCTCTCGGGCAAGCGGCCGTTCGACGGCGACACGATCACGACCCTGGTCTACCAGATCCTGCACAAGGAGCCGCCGCCCGTCTCGGAGCTGCGCGCCGTGCCGCCGCGTCTGGAGGAGCTGCTGCGCCGCATGCTGGCCAAGGACCGCGGGGACCGGGTGGCCACGGCGGGCGAGGTGGCCCGGGAGCTGGCGGTCATCGAGATGGAGCTGTCGGACGAGACGCTGTCCGCCCCGGCGGGGACGGGGGCCATCCCCGAAATGGACGTCACCTACGTGCTGCCCCGCCGCACGACGGGGGTCCAGGCTCCAAGAGCTCCGGTGGTGCCTCCGCCTCCAGCCGTCCGCCCGGCCCTGGGCACCGTGCCGGCGTCGCCCGCGACCACTCCGAGCGTGCCGCCGCCTCCGCCGCGGACTCCCACGCAGCCGCCCTCGATCCTCGCGGCGAGGGCCGCCGCTCCGAAGCGGTCGCAGATCTGGATCCCGGTCGTGGCGGTCCTCTTCCTGGTGGCGGCCGTGGCGGGTGCCTGGTTCCTGGGGTCGCGGCTCAAGCCGAAGGCGCCCGTCGAGGTGGCTGAAGCGCCACAGACCGAGCCCAGCGCCCAGACGCAGTCTGCCGTCTCCAACCCGGTGGATCGGACGGATCGGACGGATCCGACGGATCCAATAAGGACGGCTCCCGGCGTCCAGCCTGAGCCGGCGCCCAAGGAGCCCGTAAAATCGCCACCTGCCGCGCCTGCTCCCGAGCGCCCGGTCCCGAGCCCGCCCGTCGTCCAGGAGCGTCCCCGAGACCGCGTCCCCGCCTCGGCGGCGGAGCCTCTGGCACCGGCCCCCACACCGGCGCCAGCGGAGCCCGAGCCGGAGCCCGAGGAGCCGGAGACCGTCCTGCCGCAGGCCGACCAGACGGTCCGGACCGGCCTCA
>CAXTNS010000185.1:6720-10713 GCA_964245465.1 uncultured Thermoanaerobaculia bacterium | reverse complement strand
GATTCTATGTTGTCCGGTCCCACCTTGCCTCCGGGCGGGGCCGCAGCCGCCTGATACCATCCCCGCGCATGCCCCTACCGTCCCTCCGCCGACTCGCCGCGCGCCTGTTCCTCCTGGGAATCAGCCTCCTTATCGGCCTGCTCCTGGCGGAGTTCGCCGTGCTCCTCGTCCGCCCCCAGCCGGTGATGGTCGTCTCGCGGGGACTCTACGAGGCGGACCCGCCGCGGCGGTACCGTCTCAAGCCGGGATTCGAGGGGAGCCTCACCAACCGGGCCGAGTTCAACACGCAGGTCTCCATCAACCGGTTGGGATTGCGGGGACCGGAGATCGGGCCGAAGGCTCCGGGCACGCTACGCGTCCTGGCCCTGGGGGATTCTTTCACCTTCGGCGTAGGCGCCCAGGCCGGGGAGACCTACCCGGCGCAGCTCCAGCAGATCCTGCGCTCCCGGGGCGTGCGCGCCGAGGTCCTGAACGCCGGAGCGCCCGGTTTCGGCGTACCCGACGCGGTGGCCTGGTTTCAGCGTTGGGGCTGGCCGATGGAGCCGGACGTGCTCCTCCTGGCCGTCTTCGTGGGCAACGATCTCCAGGACGCCACGCCGGGTGGCCCCAAGGTGATGGTGGCCGACGGCGCCCTCGTGGTCCAGGGGGAGAAGACGCGCAGCCTCTCGCGTTGGCTCTATTACCACTCCCACCTCTATGTCCTCCTGAAGGCCTCCGCTCTCGGCGGGCCGGTCCGCCGGATGCTGGGCCTTCCTCAACCCCTGGAGACGCGGCAACTGCGCGAGGAACTGGACCTCTACGAGAAGGGGAAGATTTCGAAGGTGGCCCGCGAGGGCGGAGGCGCCACGGACAAGGCCGTGGCCTCACTGGTCCGCAGCGCCGGGGGGGCACGGGTCGTGGCGGTGATCATCCCCTCTCTGATCCAGGTCGACCGCGCCCGCTGGCAGGCCAGCCTGAAGCGTTTCGGTCTCGATCCCAAAAGGTACGATCCCGATCAGCCCACCCGGCTCTTCCGGCAGATCTTCGCCCGCCATGGAGTCCCGGTGGTGGACCTGACGGGGTCGTTTACGCAGGCGATGGGAAAGGGACGGAAGATCTATTACCCGATCGACCAGCACCTGACGCCCGAGGGATACCGGCTGATGGCGGAAACGGTGGCCGGGACGGGCTTCTGAAGCGAACGTCCCAAGCCACCACGTTCTCCATGTCCTGATCGGAAACCCATTCCAACCGCCGGAATCCAAGAGAATTCCGGCGGGGATTGGGGAGAGCGCCGTTACGCCTGCCGCCGCCTCAGGAGGCCCAGGGCGAGAGCCGCGAGGGCCAGAGACATCAGCAGGAGGCCAATGGAGGAGAGGGTCGGGATGGCCGGAGTCCCGGGCGCCGGGCCGCCGCCGGCCACTACGATACTCGTCGGATTGGCCGTACCGGTTGCGGTGGGATCGTCGGTCTGCCGCGACGCGTCGTTCGTGCCGTTGCCGTCGCTGTCATAGGAGATCGTCCCCTGGTTGGAGACGGTCGTGCCGGCAGCGGCAGGGAGGATGGTAGCGGTGATGGTGATCGTCACCGAACCGCCGCCCGCCGCGAGAGAACCGTTCCAGGTCACCGTGTTCGTGCCCACGGTCGCCACGGCGGTGCCGCTCGTCGCCGTGGCCGAAACCAGCGCCAGCGTGGGCGGCAGGACGTCCGTGAACTCGTTGCCCGGGTTGTCGGCCTGCGCTCCCGCGCCGGTGTTGGTCAGCACGACGGTGTAGGTGAGGGTGCCGCCCACCGTGTACGGGGGAGCGGATACCGTCTTGGTACCCGAGACGTTGGCCCCGGCAGGCGCCTGAACCGTATCGGTGTCCGTGGCGGTGTTGTTGGCGGTGTTCGGATCAGTGGTTCCGGCGGGTGCCGTCACGGTTGCCGTGTTGGCGATCGTGCCGGTGGCCGAGCCCGAGACCGTGCAGGTCGCCGTGTAGGTGACGCTGCCGCCCGCGGGGAGGTTGACGGTGTCGTTGATGTTGCCGGAGCCGGCCGCCGTGCACGTACCGCCGCCCGCGCCCACGCAGGTCCACGTGCAGGAGAGGACGGCCGGGAAGGTGTCGGCAACGGTGCCGCCGGTCACCGGATCAGTGCCGGTATTCGAGGCCGTGATCGTGTAGGTCACGGACCCGCCGGGAGTCGCCGTGGTGACGCCGTCGGTCTTGGTGATCGAGAGGTCCGCCGACAACGCGCGGCACGCGGTCACCGAGACGTCGTCGACCGCCAGGCCCGCGAAGTTGACCGTGTTGTCGCTGTCCAGGTGGAAGCGCAACTCGGTGTTGAGGCCGGCGAGACTGTCGGCCCGGCGCGAGAAGACTCCCCAGCCGGCGCTGGCACCGATGTTCACCACCGGGTTGCCCACGGCGTCGGTCATGGTCGCGTCCAGCCACTCGAAGAGCCGCACCGGCGTCGCGCCGCCGACCTGCTGGGCGTCGACGGACATATGGTCGAAGCTGGCGCTCTCCATCTGGTAGCGCTGCGCCCAGGTGACCACCACGGGCGGCGTCAGGCCTGCCAGGTTGATGGCCGGTGACAGCAGGTCCTGCGAGGACGACACGTTGTAGGTGTTGTCGAGGTCCGTCTTCCAGCAGTTCGTACCGCTGTTGCAGGTGGTGAACGCCGCCACCGGGTTGGTCGTGGTGGTGGCGGCCGTGGCGGGCAGGCCGAGCTCCCATTCGTCCTGGGTACCAGAGTGCGTGAAGCCGGCGGCCCCGCTCTCGAAGTCGGTGGAGAACACCGTCGTCGGCGTGAAGCCCGGCGCGCACGCGGGTGGCGGCGGCGCCTCGCAGATCCGGAGGCTCCAGGACGTCAGCGTGCCACCGCTGGTGTTCGCCCCGTCGTCGCGCAGGTCGAGGGTCCAGGTGCCGCCCGCGTTCTCCCCGTCGAACCAGGAGAGGCGGTAGGCGAGCTCCGGCTTGAGCTGGACATTTCGGAGGACCGTGAAGCTGGGCGGGATGCCTGCTTCGTCGTCGAACGTGGCGTCCATCTGCTGCTGTCCGCCCGTGGCCGCCGCGCCGATGTCGGTGAACAGGCCGTTGTCGTTGCCGGCCGGCGAACGCAGGTGCGCGTCGATGTCCGCCATCAGAGCGTGGTTGAGCACGACATCCACGTCGAGGTCAGCGATCCGCGGGTTGCCCGGCACGGTGATGGTGGAAGAAACGAGGCCCGTCCCCGGCCCGATGGTCTGCGGAACGTTCGTGCTGGTGTAGGTCGTGCAGTTGACCCCTTCGTTCGTCGCCGGGTGCACGCTCACGCTCAGGTGGTACGTGGCCGTCGGCCCGCCGGTCGCGGCCGTGGCCGAGTCGACGAAGGCGAAGTACGTGCCGGCCGTCTTGACCGTAAAGAACATCGCCTCGGACGGAATGTTCGGGTTGGGAGATACGTCTCCCGTCCCGGCGTCGTCGACGACCAGGATCTGGTTGGCGGCGTCGCCGAAGAGGGCGAAGCCGAGCCGGCCGTTCCAGGTCACGCCATCGCGCTCCGGATCCAGGTCGAGCCCGAGATACACGGTGTCGCCCGCGTTCAGCGTCAGACTGAACCAGTCCTGCTCGGTCGCCGCGGCCGGATTGCGCGCGCCGCTCACCCAGCCGTTGGCCGGAAGGGGATTGGCGGTGGCCGGCGTGTCGTTGCTCTCGACCTCCGGCGTCGGCGCTCCGCTCTGCACCCGGAGGTGGAGCTCGTACGGGCGTTCCGACGTGGTGCCGGCAGTGAAGTCGTTGACCTTCAGGAAGTACGTCCCAGTCGTCGGGATCACGGCGCCCGCGATCGTGGACGACAACCCGGCGAAGGAGCCGTTGTCGTCGTCGAACTCGATGACGGTGGTGCCGTTGGACGCCAGGAGGGTGAGCTGGCTGTCGGTGCTGCTGCCGGCCGAGAAGGCGGTCATGGTCGCCGCGTAGATGCGGTCGCCGGCGTTGGCGGTGAAGGAGTAGAAGTCGATGTCACCATTGGGGAACAGATTCCCCCGGA
>CAXTNS010000185.1:0-6710 GCA_964245465.1 uncultured Thermoanaerobaculia bacterium | reverse complement strand
CCGTTGGGCTCCACCTCGCCGAGGTAGGCTTGGCCGGCCAGGGCGGCTCTCGTCCCTCCGCTCAGCAAGCATGTCAGGATCGCCAAAAGGAAACAGAAATTCACTCGGCGCTGTGAGGATCTCGGCAGCATGAAGCTCGCCTCCCTAAAGGCATACGTGTATAGAGGACAGACCTGGAACTCGATTTGAAGCTCGGCAGCTCATAGTAGTCCAAGGGGCTGCGGGATGCAATCAGTCCTGCTTCTTTTTACTCCTCAGAAGTGAAACCGGACCGCCGCCTCTGCCGGCAGGGTTCTTTCGGTTCTTTGAGATGCTTGAAGGGGTAGAGGCGTAAAGGCGAAAACGAAGTATCGTTACTTACGACTTTGAGGAGATCTTCGATGATCCCCAGCCGCCTCCCCCAGCCGATGGCCTCGGTCAAACCCCCTGGTGGGCCTGCAGGAAGGTC
The DNA here is from genome assembly GCA_964245465.1 of uncultured Thermoanaerobaculia bacterium. Taxonomy (GTDB): domain Bacteria; phylum Acidobacteriota; class Thermoanaerobaculia; order Multivoradales; family UBA5704; genus DATARR01. The sequence goes on along the minus strand of CAXTNS010000185.1, from coordinate 6,262 downwards.
TCCGGCCGGCTGAAGACCTTCGCGATATTCATCCCCTTGCGCACGGCGCCCAGCGAGACCTTGCCGGTGGCGAGGGCCGCGCCGAGGCCCACGTAGGTGCGCAGCCTGCCGCGGTGGCGGTAGCGCACGTCCAGCACGTCGGCAAAGGCACTACGGCAACGCCGGCACCGGCCGTGCTTCGAGCTGACGGCAGGCCGTGCCGGCGCATTTGCCCAGCGCTTTCGCCATCTGGGAGAGACGCGCCAGCCAGGCCTTCCCGACCCGGGATCTCAGATTGACCAGCTCGTCCGGATCGCTCCTCAGATCGTAGACCTCCCGCTCACCGTTCTCGTAGGCCACGACCTTGAAGTCCGCCGTCCGCAGGCCCACGTGGGCCAGGTAGTCCGACGTGGCCTTCTCATCCTGCGGGTCCAGGGGCTCCAGGGTCTGGCTCGCCCGGGGCGGCGAGATCGGAAAGGCGAACTGCTCGAGGAGCACCATCTGACGCCATCCCTCCGGCGTCTGGCCGCTCAGCAGCGGCACCAGCGAGCGGCCATCGGGATCGACGGGCAGCCTCGCGCCTGCCAACTCGGCGAGGGTGGGCGCCAGGTCCACGCTCGACGCCAGCGCGCCGGCGCGGCTGCCGGCCGGCACTCCCGGGCCGCGGATCAGCAGGGGCACGTGGACGTCCGTCTCATAGGCCGTGTACTTGCCCGGCTCCAGACGGTGCTGGCCCATGTGGAAACCATTGTCCGAGGTGAACACGATGTAGGTGTTGGCGAGCGCGCCCGTCTCCTGAAGGGCTTCCACGAGGGCGGCCACGGCCTCGTCCACGGCTTGCAGGGAGAGCATCTGCTTGCGGTAGAGAATGTCGATCGTATTGATCTGAGCGGCCGTGAGCCGCGGCAGCTTGCGGATGCGGTCCGGCTTGTCACTCACGTCCGCCTCGTCGAATGATGGAGTGCGGGGCGCCTTGAGATCCGTGAAAAGGTTGGCATGACGTTTCGCGGGTGTGGACGGCTTGTGCGGCGCGAAGGTGGAGAGGAAGAGGAAGAACGGCTGGCCACTCCCCGCCGCGTCGCGCACGAATCCCGTGGTCTTGCCGGCCAGCACGTCCGTCATGTAGTCCCCGGCCGTGCTGCCGTACTTGACCGTCCGGCCGTTCTCGTTGAGCGTGAAGCGGTAGGCGGCATAGGGGCTCCCGCCCACGGGGCTCGCCCACTCGTCCCAGCCCGTGGGCACCCAGGTCTTGGCCCGGTCGCCCGGATAGCCGTTCAGATATTTGCCGATCAGGGCCGTGCGGTAGCCCGCCGCGTGAAGCGCCGTGGCCAGGGTTACCTCCTCGTGACCCAGCTCGTCGAACCGCTCGAAGCCGCCGCCCGGCGGGAAATTCGTATAAACCTTGTGATTGTGGGGATAGAGCCCGGTCAGGATCGTGGCGCGCGACGGGCAGCACAGCGACAGCGGCACGAAATAGTTGGAGAACGTCATGCCCTGGCGCGCGATCAGATCCCGGGTGCGCGGCATGGAGTCGAGCGAGCCGAGCGTGAGGTCCTGATCGTCCGTGAGGATCACGATGAAGTTGGGTTTCGTTGCTGCCGCTGGAGCAGGCACCGGAACGGCGCCGCCCGCGAGGATACCGAGGAGGAGCAGGGGAGCGAGGTTAAGCCGGAACGTCATTTCAAATCCCTTTTACCTTGAATTGTATCCACTCGCCTGGCATCGGCATGGTCCATCCCGGGCTGGACGGGCCGCAGACCCTGTCCTCGGGCCCGGCGAGCGGCGCGGGTTGCGGCGAGAGCTTGCAGGGGGGCTTCGAGAAGTCGAACCGGCGTTTCGAGGTCCCCAGTTCCTGGATCTGTAGGAAGCCCGCTGCCTTACCGAAACCGTTGCCCACGTAGACGGCCGCGGGCGTCTTGCTCTGAAAGAGGTTGCCGCCGTGGGGAAGGATCGCGGTGACCCCCGTGCGCACCGACTCACCGCGGATCAGCGTGCGGTGCCCGACGCGGACGCCCTCGACGTCGGTGATGGCGTTGACCGGTCCGGGAGGGAAGATGCCCGGCTCGATTCCGAGGTCACGAATGCGCGGCCGGATTTCAGGCGCGAGGGACCACGCCAGCAGGGGGAGCAGGAGGCAGAGCGTCCAGATGCGAGGAGCAAGGCGCATGCGCCGAATCATGGCACAGGCGCTCCACCCGTTGATCCAGACCTCGTTGGGAGGCGACTTCAGTACGGGTTTGCGGCTTTTGTAGCGTTCTGGGTGGGCTTGGAAGGCGAGGTCGAGCACCGCGGCGCGGCGGCTCAGGACCTCGGAGGACTGTTCCAGGTGGACGGACCTGACGAGCTGATAGCGCACCACGTCGCTGTCCGCGCCTTCGCCACCCGCTATCCGGAAGCATTGCGGGGACCTCACCCAGACCGCCGCACGGTGTTCCTGAAGCTCGGCTACGCTTTTCTGCGGTGATCCGGCCGTACCGCCAACGATTCGCGATCATCTGAAACATACCCGGGCGTCCCGGAAACGCCTCTTTCCCGCACCTGTCGAGTGAGCCCGTAGGGGGTGCTCGGTGCTCCGAGAAAGGGGAAGTCGTCTCATGAGAACCGTTGGCTATGATGAGATCAAGGAGATGGTCCGGCTCGAGAACGTCATCGAGCCGGTCCGTGAGTCCTTCAAGAGCTATTCGGCGGGCAAGGCGAACATCCCCCCGGTCCAGCACCTGGAGATGCCGACCTGCCGAAGCGGCGCCCTGCACGTCAAGACCGGACACGTCGAGCTGCTGCCGTTCTGCTTGGTGAAGGTGGCCTCCACCTTCCCGGAGAACACGCGCGAGGTGCCGCCGAAACCGTCGATCAACGGCGTGATCGTGGTCTTCAGCACGTACGACGGCGAGCCGCTGGCCATCCTCGAAGACCGGGCGTGGATCACCCAGATCCGCACGGCCGGAGCGGGGGCCGTCTCGGCCGAGCTGCTGGCCCGTCCCGGCGCCCGCACGCTCGGCGTCGTCGGCGCGGGCACCCAGGCGCGTCTCCAGACCCGCGGCGTGCTCCACGTACGGCCGGAGATCGAGCAGGTCTTCGTCTGGGGCCGGACGCCCGCAAACGTCGAGCGCTACGTCGAGGAGATCCAGGAAGCGTATCCGGACGTGGAGGTCCGGAGCGCCGGCACCGTGGAGGAGGTCGCCCGGGAGGCGGACGTCCTGGTGACCACCACCTACTCGACCCAGCCCCTGGTCAAGGGCGAGTGGCTGCAGGAGGGCGTGCTGGTGATCGGCATGGGTGCCGACGCCGTCCACAAGCTCGAGACCGACCCCGCGAGCCTGCCGTCCCTGGACCGCGTGATCGTGGACAGCCGGTCGCAGAACGTCAAAATGGCCGAGATCGGCTGCGGCATCAGGAGCGGCCTCTTCGACGCCAGCCGCATCGACGCCGAGATCGGCGAGCTCCTCCTCAAGGGCGGTGCCGTCCGCAAGGAGAGCGACCGGATCCTCTGCAAGCTGACCGGCGTGGCCGTGCAGGAGATCTTCGTCTGCGAGTTCCTGCTGAAGGAGCTCGGGATCGTGCACTGACCCCTACTAGCCCGGATTATTCACGAGCCGCCCGGGAACAGAGAGCCGGAGGGACTTTCCGACCTGGTGGGCTACAGGGGCCGTCTGTCAGACTGGACATTAAGGCCGACCACAGACGGCTGGGACCGGGTCCGAGAGGACAGAAGAATTCGGAGATGAGGGGGTTCAATCTACGCAGAATGGAGATGCAGACCCTCGGGCAACCTACTCGAGCGCGACCTCGACATCGATCCTGAGCAACAGCGCGCTTTCAGTTGGACTAACCGCGGCTCAGGGTGGGTTCGGTATGCTGTCCCATGACAGGGGAGATCCAATGAAACAAGGCGGAGATCATATTGAGACCAAGCTGATCCATGCGGGTGAGCCCGAGCCCAGGATCGAAGGCGCCGTGGTGATGCCCGTCTTTCAGTCGACCCTCTATGAAACCGCCGCAGAGCCTGCCTACCATGACATCCCCTACCTGCGGCTCAACAACTCGCCGAACCACGCCGTCCTGCAGGCCAAGCTGGCGGCCCTGGAGAACGCCGAGGCGGGTCTGGTGACGGCGAGCGGCATGGCGGCGATCTCGGCGAGCCTCCTGGCCCTGCTCGCCGCGGGCGACCACCTGCTGGCCCAGGATTGTCTCTACGGCGGCACCTATGACTTCATCCACTGCGATCTGCGAGCCCTCGGCATTCACTGCGACTTCATCGACGCGGGCGATCCGGGCTCCTGGCGGCGGCATCTGCGGGAGAACACCCGGGCCGTCTACGTCGAGGCGATGACCAATCCGCTCCTGCAGGTGGGAGACCTCGCGGCCGTTCCCGGCTTCGCCCGGGAGAACGGCCTGGTCTCGATCATCGACAGCACGTTCGCTTCGCCGGTGAACTTCCGGCCGGCGGAGTGGGGGTTCGACCTGGTGATCCACAGCGGTACCAAGTACCTCAACGGCCACTCCGACATCGTGGCGGGTGCCGTGATCGGGCGCTGGGACCGGGTCGAGCAGGTGCGGCACAAGCTGAACCTCCTGGGCGGGACGCTCGACCCGCACGCCTGTTTCCTGCTCCATCGCGGCCTGAAGACCCTGGCGTTGCGGGTGCGCCAGCAGAACGCGAGCGCGCTCGCCATCGCGCGGTTCCTTGCCGCCTCGCCGCGGGTGGAGCGCGTCCACTACCCCGGGCTCGAGAGCCACCCCGACCACGCCCGGGCCCGCGAGCTCTTCTCCGGCTTCGGCGGCGTCCTCACCTTCCAGCTCAAGGAGGGTGGAGGCGAGGCGGCCGCCCGTTTTATCGAGCGGACGACCCTGCCGCGCCGGACGGTCAGCCTGGGCGGAGTCGAGACCCTGATCACCCGGCCCGCCGTCACGTCGCACTCCGGAATGGCGAGTGAGGACCTCGAACGCATCGGGATCACGGAGGGGCTGATCCGTCTCGCCGTGGGCATCGAGGCGACCGAGGACCTGATCGAAGACCTCGGCCAGGCGCTGGGGGGAGTGACGGGGAATTTCACCAGGTAGAGTTAGACTGCCTGTCATGGCGCGGCCCTCAGCCCCCCTTCAGGTCCTCCCCAGCGCCTGCCACCTCGACTGCCCGGATGCGTGCAGCCTGGAGGTCCAGGTCGAGAACGGACGCGTCGTCAAAATCGACGGCAGCCGGGTCAACCCTTATACACAGGGGTACATCTGCTCCAAGGTGCGGCGCTTTCCCGAGCTTCTCTATGGAGAGGGGCGGCTGCTTCATCCGGCGGCGCGGCGCGGGGCGAAAGGCGAGGGGCGGTTCGAGCGGATCTCGTGGGGCGAGGCGCTCGACCTCGCGGCGGCGAAGATGCGGGCGGCCCGGGAGCGCTTCGGCGGCGAAGCGATCCTGCCGTTCTCCGATGGCGGCTCGAACGGCCTGCTCACCCAGGACACGACGGATGCGCGGCTGTTCTACCGGCTCGGCGCCTCACGGCTGGCCCGCACGGTCTGCTCCGCTCCTACGGGCAGGGCGGCGGCCGGCCTCTATGGCAGGATGGCGGGAGTCGCGCTGCCGGACTACGTCCACTCGCTGCTGATCGTGGGCTGGGGCGTCATTCCTGCGACCACCGGCATTCACCTGGTCCCGGTCCTCCAGGAGGCGCAGCGCCGCGGGGCGAAGCTGGTGGTCATCGATCCCCGGCGGACGCAGCTCGCCAGGAAGGCGGACCTTCACCTGGCGCCGCGGCCGGGCACGGACCTGCCGATCGCTCTCGCGGTGATCCGCTGGCTCTTTGAAATGGGGAAGGCCGATCTCGCCTTCCTGGCCGAGCAGGCCCGTGGGGCCGCGGAGCTGCGCGCCCGGGCCCTGCCGTGGACGTTCGAACGGGCCGCCGCGGCCTCCGGCGTGCCCGCGGAGGACCTGGAGCACTTCGCCCGGCTCTATGCCGGGACGTCGCCGGCCGTGCTGCGCACCGGCTGTGGGTTCGAGCGCAACCGGAACGGCGGCTCGGCCGTGGCCGCGGCCCTGGCCTTGCCGACGGTGGCCGGCAAGTTCGGCGTCCGCGGCGGCGGCTACACGATGAGCAACTCCGGAGTCTGGGGAGCCCTCGACCGCCCGGCGGCCCTCTGCGAGCCGGAGCCGGCGACGCGCATCCTCAACATGAACCGCCTGGGGAAGGACCTCCTGGAACGGCAGGACCCGCCGGTGGCCGTGCTCTTCGTCTACAACTGCAACCCGGCGGCGATCCTGCCCAACCAGGAGAGGGTGTTGCAGGGGCTGCGG
>CAXTNS010000184.1:7513-10738 GCA_964245465.1 uncultured Thermoanaerobaculia bacterium | reverse complement strand
GCCATGGAGGGGAAATCCGCCAGCTCGGCCAGCAGGGGGCCGGCGTCGGACCGCTCGGTCGTCAGCACGCCCCGCAGGGCGCCCCGCTCGCGCAGCCGCCGCACCAGGGCGCGCGTGTCGAGCCCCTGGAGGGCCGGCACGCCGAAGCGCCGCAGGTAGGAGACCAGGCTCTCGTCCCCTTCGCGCCCCGAGGGACGGGTGGTGAACTGGCGGGCGATGAACCCCTCGACCCACGGGTGGCCCGACTCGGCGACCTCGGGAGTGGTGCCGTAGTTGCCGATGTGCGGCTGGGTCATCACCACGATCTGGCCCCGGTAGGAGGGGTCCGTCAGCACCTCCTGGTAGCCGGTCATGGACGTGTTGAACACCACCTCGCCCAAGCGGGTGCCGGGCGAGACGGTCTCCCCTTCGAAGACCGAGCCGTCTTCGAGCACGAGGATTCCTGGCTGAGGCGAGTGGGGGATGGACGTTTTCAAGGCCGAACGTTTCCTCCTGAGGCCGCGACAGGTTATCATGCATCTGCTTTCATGCATTGAGGAGAGCCTGTATGAGGCACCCGCGTTTTCCGCGCCGATTCCCGCTCCGATCGGGCCTCGCGCTCCTGGCGTTCGTCGCCCTGCTCACGCTGGCCCCGCTGGCGGCCCTGGGCTACGTCATCTACCTGAAGGACGGCTCGACCGTCACGGCCAAGGGGAAGTACCGGATCGAGAACGGCCGGGCGATCATCACGCTCCCCAACGGCACGCAGAGCTTCATCCCGGCGAACCAGATTGACACCAAGCGCACCGAGGAGGCGAACCGCGACGGCTACGAGGGCGCCGTCGTCCTGCCGGGCACGAGCCAGGACGTGGGCACCCCCACCCAGCCGGTCAAGGACAAGACGCTCGCCGACCTCATCAGCCGCAGGGAGGCCGCTCCCCGTGAGCTGCCGCTGAGCCGGCGCGAGGCGAACACCGCCACCTCGGGACGCCTGGTCAAGACCCGGGCGGGCTACTACGACCTGACCACCCTGGCCCGCAAGCCCTACCCCCACGCGGGCGTCACGGCCGAAATCCAGAATTTCCTCCGTGGCCAGGGGATCGAGGGGGTGGAGATCTACGAGGGCAGCCACGCGGACCGTCCGCTGCTCGAGATCACCACCAACTCCGAGGGCTCCGTCTTCAAGGCGCTCACCACCACCTCGACCGCGCTGCTCCATCTGCGCGACCGCTTTCCGGCCCAGGTGTCGGCCGTCGAGCTGCTGCTGACGACCCCCTCGCGCGAACGGGCCGGCCAGTTCGTCATCACCCCCGGGATGGCGACCGAGCTCGTCTCGAAGAAGGTCGACGTGACCTACTTCTTCGTCAAGAACGTACAGTTCTAGCAGGAGCCTGTATGGGCAAGATCGGCCGGATCGTGGTGGGCGCCCTCTTGGTGGGCGCCGCGCTCGGCATGGCTCACGCGTGGTTGAACCTGGGCTTCGACCCGTTGCGCGCCGTGGGCCTCAGAAAAGAGGTGACAGAGGAGACCCGCTTCAGGGTGGGCTTCCTCCCGGTCACCTGACACCTCACGTGCCCCGTCTCCGATTGGATTCGCAGGAATCTGAACGGGAAGGGGTTGTTTGAACCCGTGAGGTTCAGCGGTTGGCCGGAGCTCAAGGAAGCGCACATCGCGGGGCAGACCCCGGCGACGTTCATGCTGGCGCCCATGGCCATGGTGCTGCGCCAGCAGGGGGTACCCGTGAAGATCGTGTACCTGGGCCATCGCGACGGCTCGGCCCTGATGGTCCACAAGGACTCGGCCATCCATGACTTCAAGGACCTGCGGGGCAAGCGGGTGGCCGTGCCGAACCGGTTCTCGAACCAGTTCCTGATAATCTTCAAGGCCCTGAAGGACCGGGGCATGACAATGGAGGACATCAAGCTCGTCGAGATGCCACCGCCCGACATGCCCGCCGCGCTGTACGCCAGGGCAGTCGATGCCATCATCTCGGGCGAGCCGTTCATGGGGCAGACGGAGCTCGACGGTTACGGCCGCGTGCTCTACCAGGCCAAGGAGCTGTGGCCCAACTTCATCTCCTGCGTCATGGTGGTCAACGAGACGTTCATCAAAGAGCACCCGGACAAGGTGCAGGAGCTGGTGACCGGCATCGCCAAGAGCGGTCTGTGGCTGGAGGACGGCATGAACCACCGGATGAAGGCGGCGGAGGTGGTAGCCACCCAGTACTATAACCAGAACCCGCGGCTGCTCCGCTTCGTCCTCTCGAAACCCCCGGACCGGGTGACCTACTCGAACCTGCGGGTGGCCCGCAAGGAGTTCGAGTACATCCATGACCTGGCGCTGGAGGCGGGCATCCTCAAGGGGCCGGTCCCCTTCGAGGCCTATGCTGACACCCGCTTCTCGGAGCAGACGGCTGGCGAGACCGCCTATGCCTGGCAGGGCCGGTAACGGCGCGCCGGTTTTTCCACCTATGATCGAGGGATGAAACCGAAGGTCCAGGCCGTCCTGCTGCCTCTCGCCGTCGCCGCGGTGTTCATCACCGGGTGGCATCTCGCCGTAAGGTGGTCAGGCACGGACATCTTCCCCACCCCGGGCGAGGTCGTGAAAGGCACGGTCGAGCTGGCCCAGAGGGGCGTCCTCTTCAAGTACGTGGTGGCCTCGCTCTTCCGGGTGAGCGCGGGCTACCTGCTGGCGGTGCTCGTGGGCATTCCGGCCGGCCTGCTCATGGGCTGGTTTCTGCCGGCCCGGCTGGCCTTCAACCCGGCCCTCCAGGTGCTGCGGCCCATCTCGCCCATCGCCTGGATCCCGGTTGCCATCCTCTGGTTCGGGGTGAGCGACCTCGCTCCCATCTTCCTGATCTTCCTGGCGAGCCTGTTCCCCATCACCACGGCCGCCATGGCGGCGGTCCAGAACATCCAGGTCAACTACATCCGGGTCGCACAGAACTTCGGCATCCGGGGACTGGAGCTGTTCAAGAAGGTGGTCTTCCCGGCGGCCCTGCCGCAGATCCTCACCGGCCTGCGGCTGGCCCTGGGCGTGGCCTGGCTGGTGGTGGTGGCGGCCGAGATGATCGCCGTCAACTCGGGACTGGGCTACCTGATCATCGACGCCCGGAACGCCGGCAAGCGGTACGATCTGGTGGTCGCCGGCATGGCCCTGATCGGCATGAGCGGCCTCGGCCTCGACTGGCTGGTGAGGCGCATGGAAAACCGGAACGAGGTCCGCTGGGGCCTCAGCCGCTGAGTC
>CAXTNS010000184.1:1688-7503 GCA_964245465.1 uncultured Thermoanaerobaculia bacterium | reverse complement strand
GGCAAGTCCACGCTGCTCAACATCGCCGGCGGCTTCCTCCAGGCGACCCGGGGGGAGATCCGCATCGACGGCAAGACGGTGACCGAGCCCGATCCCCGGCACATCTTCATCTTCCAGGAGAACGCCGTCTTCCCCTGGCTCACGGTGGAGGACAACGTCGGTTTCGGCGTCAAGCGGCCGAACGCGGCGGAGAAGAAACGAGTCGTGGACCACTACGTCGAGCTGGTGGGCCTGACGGGCTTCGGCAAGGCCTACCCCCGGGAGCTTTCGGGCGGCATGCGGCAGCGGGTGGAGATCGCCCGCGCCTTCGCCGCCGAGCCGGACGTGCTCTTCATGGACGAACCGTTCGGTGCCCTCGACTACCTGACCCGCATGAAGCTGCGCTTCGATCTGGCAGCGGGAGCGGAAGACCGTCCTCTTCGTGACCCACGACGTCGAGGAGGCCGTCCAGCTCTCCGACCGCGTGGTGGTGATGGGCAAGCGCCCGTCGCACATCCTCGACATCGTCACCGTCGAGGTCTCCCGGCCGCGCGATTTAGACGATCCCGCCTGCCGGCGCCTGCGCGACCACGTCTTCCGGGTGATGGGCCTCGACCACTCCGGGCAGAGCCTGAACGGCGCGGGAAATCAGGAGGGGACTTCTTCGGAATCTCTGCCTTCTTCCAGCCCCAGATACCGCTCGACGGAGACGCCGACGCGGCGCAGGAAGCGCTGGCGGTAGCTCTCGACCTCCCCGACGGCCTCGTCGAGGAAGATCCGCTCCACCCGGAACAGGGGGACGAACATGGTGGAGAGCCCCAGGGTCTGGTCCCCCTGGCGGGAGGCCTGGGCCATCCAGTCGTCGAAGCTCGAGACGTTGATGCCGCGCAGCATCACGCCCGCGATGGCCAGCTCCTGGAGGATCCCCCAGAACTTCTCGGTCGGGTTGATCAGGTGGACGATCACCAGGGAGCCAGGGCGGATCACGGCTCTCCGGACCCTTCTCCGTGTTGGGACAGCTCCAGCAGCACCCCGCCGGTGCTCTTGGGGTGGACGAACTGCACCCAGCAGCCGCCGGCTCCCCGGGTCGGCTCCGGACGGAGCACCTGGAAGCCACCGTCGCGGAGATGGTCGCTGGCGCTCCTCGCGTCGTCGGTGGCGAAGCTCAGGTGGTGGATGCCCGGTCCGCGCCTGGCCAGGAACCTGCCCACGGGGGAGTCCTCCGAAAGGGGCTCCAGCAGCTCGATCCGTGTGCCGCCGCAGGGGATCATCGCCACCCGCACGCCGTCGTACGGCACCTCCTCGATCGACTCCACCCGGAGCCCCATGGCCTCGTAGACCTTGCGCGCCTCTTCGATCGAGTGGACGGCGATGCCCACGTGGTCAATCCTTTCGATCATCTTCCCTCCCTTAGGCCATTCTCTCCTCGGTCAGCCCCTCAGGTCCGGACTCCACGCGGGCATCCTCCAGGACACCGCTGAACAGGCGGTCCGCCACCCGGTAGGGATCGAGCCGTTGCTGGTGGCCCCGCTCGACCTCCCGGTCCACCCCGAGCACGCGATCGGCGGCGGCCACGACCCGCTCCTTGAGGATCGTCTCCACCCGCAGCCGCAGGTGCGAGCGGCGGCGGCGGTCGATCTCGCCGCTTTCGATCAGATGGCGGTGGTGTTTCTCGATCTGCTCCAGCAGGAGGTCGATCCCCTGCTCGCGGGCGGCCACGGTCTTCAGGATCGGCGGCAGCCACTCGCCGTGCTCGCCGATCGACAGCATCATCTCCAGGTCGCGCACCGCGCGCTCGACGCCCTCGCGGTCGGCCTTGTTGACGACGAAGACGTCGGCGATCTCCAGGATCCCCGCCTTGATGGCCTGGATGTCGTCGCCCAGGCCCGGCACGGTCACCACCACGACCGAGTCCACCGTGCGCACCACGTCCACCTCGTCCTGCCCGACCCCCACGGTCTCGACCAGCACCCAGTCGAAACCGGCGGCGTCCAGCAGGTCCACGGCGTCGCGCGAGGCGCGGGCGAGCCCTCCCATGGCGCCGCGGGTGGCCATGGAGCGGATGAAGACGCCGGGGTCGGTGTAGATCTACTTCATCCCCATAACATAAAAAAAAAAAGCACCGACGGTGAAGGGGCTGGTGGGGTCGACGGCGAGGATGCCCACCGTCTCCCCGCGCTGCCGGCACAGGCGCGCCAGGCGGTCCACCAGCGTGCTCTTGCCGGCGCCCGGCGGGCCGGTGATCCCCACCACCCGGGCCTTGCCCGTCTCGGAGTAGACGCGGCGGATCAGCTCGCGCTGGCCTTCCCCGCCGTCCTCGATGAGGGAGATCGCCCGGCCCAGGGCCCGCGGCTGCCGCTTCAGGAGGCGCGGGACGAGCTCGTCAAGAGTGTCTCCGAGATCGCCGGAGTGCCGGGCCCGCAGGGCCATCAGCGCCTCTTCAGGAGCTGGCGCGCGATCACCAGGCGCTGGATCTCGCTGGTGCCCTCGCCAATGGTGCAGATCTTGGCGTCGCGGTAGTACTTCTCGGCCCGGTAGTCCTTGATGAACCCGTAGCCGCCGTGGATCTGGACGCCCCGCTCGGAGCAGAACACGGCCGTCTCGCCCGTGAACAGCTTGGCCTCGGAGGCGAGCCGGGAGACTCGCTCGCCGCGGTCCATGGCCTCGGCCGCCGCGAAGGTCAGGGCCTCGGCCGCCGCGATGCGCGTGGCCATCTCGGCCAGGGCGAACTGGATGGCCTGGAAGTGGGAGATGGGCTTGCCGAACTGCTCGCGCTCCTTGGAGTAGGCGAGCGACACGTCGAAGGCGCCCATGGCCGTGCCGAGCCCCAGGGCGGCGATGGAGATGCGGCCGCCGTCCAGGATCTGGAGGGCCTGCACGAAGCCCTCCCCCCGGTTGCCCAGGAGCCGGTCGTCGGAGACGAAGCAGTTCTCCATCACCACCTCGGCCGTGTCCGAAGCCCGGATGCCGAGCTTGTTCTCCTTCTTACCCGGGCGGAAGCCCTCCATCCCCTTCTCCAGGACGAAGGCCGAGATGTTGTGGCCGCGGGGCCCATCCTGGTCCGTCACGGCGAAGACCACGCAGACATCGCCGACGCTGCCATGGGTGGTGAAGGTCTTGGAGCCGTTGAGGATCCAGCCGCCGTCCACCTTCTCGGCGCGGCTGCGGGTGCCCGCGGCGTCCGAGCCCGCTCCAGGCTCCGTCAGGCTCCAGGCGCCGATCTTCTCGCCCTTGGCCAGAGGCACCACCCAGCGCTGCCGCTGCTCCTCGTTGCCGAACTTGTAGATGTGGTTGGTGCACAGCGAGTTGTGGGCGGCGACGCTGATGCCCACCGAGGGATCGATGCGCGACAGCTCGGTGATCACGATCACGTATTCGACGTAGCCGAGGCCGGCGCCGCCGTACTCCTCGGGGAAGAGGATGCCGAGGAAACCCAGCTCGCCCGCCTTGGCCATGACCTCGCGGGGGAACTTCTGGGCCTCGTCGATCTCCTCCACGATGGGATCGACCTCGCGGCGGGCGAACTCCCGCGCGGTCTCCTGGATGGCACGCTGCTCGTCGGTCAGGGAAAAGTCCACGAACTCTGTCCTCCTCTGGAGCCCTCCGGGGAGAGCGCGGGCATGCTATCGCGGCGGCCCCGGGATGGCAACGCGGCCCGCTCAGGAGTGCTCAGGAATAGCAGTCCTGGAACCACTCCTGGCGAAGGGGGATGAAGGCGTCGGCCGAGCTCCTCAAGGCACTGCTGAATCCCGGAGACGCCGCATACACCTTCTTCCCAAGCTCCTTCACAGCCTCGACAGCCGGGGTGAAATCGCCGTCCGCGGAGAGGAGGCAGGCCGCGTCGAAATCGTCCTGCTTCGCCATGCGATACATGTCCACGGCGAGAAAGATGTCGGCGGCCTTCTCCTTCAGAAAAGAAACCTTCCGGTGCTTGTTCGCCAACTCCTCGAGGTGCTGCCGGACCTCAGGCTCCAGATCGTGCGGGGTCGTGGCCAGATAGCTCAGCAGAGCCGTTGCGAGCTCGTTCTCTCGGGGGCGCTCCTCGATCCTGCCCAGGCGGATCTGAATGCGGGGGTCCCGGTTCTGAAGGCGGGCAAGAAACTGGCGCTGCTCTCTATAGCCAGAGTGGTGCTGCTTCAAGGCACCAATGTAGTAACGGGTGCCCATCCACTGCCTCGGTCCCACGAGCTTTTGGGAGATGGCAGCGTAATCCAGAGCAGAGAGATCCGTTACGCCTCCCGCTTTACAGGTGTGATACCAGTTATTGCCGTCGATAAAAAGTAGCGCCCGGTCTGGCATTCCAAAAGACCAAATAAAAGCCCCGGGTGTGCCGTACAGCAGACCCGGGGGGTGTAAACACGCAGAGCCGAAGCCCTGACGTTCCTTTTCAAGAGAAAAGTACTCCGGTTCATTCCACCTCGTCAAGAGCCTTCATTGGGCATGCCGACGGTGACCCGAAGGCTGCCCGGATGGACGTGGCGCCGGGCGGCCGCCTCGACGGCACGGCGGTCGAGGTCCTTCAGCTCCCCTTCGCGGTGCTCGGGGTCGTCCAGGGGCAGGCGGTACTCCAGAGCCTCGGTCAGCAGGTCGGCCCATTGCCGGGCGGTCTCGCGGCGGAAGGGCTCGCGGCCGAGGAGGTAGGCGCGGGCCTCTTCCAGCTCGGCGTCCGTGATGCCGTCCTCGATCAACCTGGAGATCTCCTCGGCGACGCCGCGCTCGGCCTGCTCGACGGTGGCCGGCGAGGTGCCCACGTAGGCCACGAGACGGCCGGGGTCGATCCCGGCGCCGGCCGCGGTCTGGGCGTAGGCGGTGTAGGCCAGGCCCTCGCGCTCGCGGATGCGGGCCGGGATCCGTCCCGTCAGGCCCGCGCCCGAGCCCAGGACCACGGCCAGGACTTCCAGGGCGGCGTAGGCCGGGTGGCGGCGGGGAACGCTGAGATGCCCCACATAGAGATGAGCCTGGCCCTCGGCGTCGGTCTTGACGATCCGCCGCTCTTCGAGGCCCGCGGGTGGCGGCGGCTCGGGGTAGGGAGAGGCATCGGCAGCCGGACCGTCCAGCAGCTCCAGGAAGCGGCGGCGGACGGCATCCTCGTCCACCGTCCCGGCCACGGAGGCGACGATGCCGTGGGCCCGGGCGCGGTGGTGGAACTCGGCGCAGTCGGCCGGGGTGAGGGCGAGCAGGCTGCCCTCGTCGCCGTGCAGGGGCCGGCTGCGCGGGTGGGGCGCGTAGATCTGCTCCATGAAACCCCAGGCCGTCTTGACCTCCGGCTGGTCGGCCAGGCTCTCGAGCTCGGCCGCCGCCTGCCGGGCGAGCCAGCCGCAACGGTCCTCGGGGAAGGAGGGCTCCAGCATCAGCTCGGCCGCCCACTCCAGGGCCAGCTCCCAGTCTTCCGCCAGCGCGTCGATCGAGAGGCCGATGCTCTCGAAGGCGCCGTTGCTCTGGAGGATCATCCCCTTGCCCTCGGCCTCCTCGGCGATGCGCCGCCAGTCGCGCCGCCGGGTGCCCTCGGTCAGCATGCGGCCGGTCAGGAGAGCCTGGCCGGGGATGGGCTCGTGCCGCGCTCCGGCCTGGAACGAGAGCCGGACGGCCACTACGGGCGCGCCCTCGACCCGCCGCACCCGCACCTCGGAAGCCGGCGTCATGTTCTCCCCTCTTCGAGGAGACGCTCGATCGCGTCCACCAGCACGTCCACCTCCTCCCGCGTATTGTAGTAGTGGGGAGAAATCCGGACGACGGGCACCGGCGCCCCGTCTTCGGCCGTGGAGGCGCTGGTGTTGATCCCCGCCTCGCGCAGGCGCAGGACGACCGGGGGCGCGTCCCGGCCCACGGCCTCCGC
>CAXTNS010000184.1:309-1678 GCA_964245465.1 uncultured Thermoanaerobaculia bacterium | reverse complement strand
TCGGCGATCCGGATCCCCGGCAGGGCCCCGAGCCTCTCCCGCGCGTACGCGGCGAGCCCGATGGCCCGGCCTCCGCCCTCCTCGATCCCCACCTCCAGGGCGTACCGCGCCGCCTCGCCCATGCCGAGCACCAGGGCGTAGGGGAACTCCCAGTTCTCGAACCGGCGGGCGCCCTCGGCGAGTTGGAAGCTGTCTTCTCCCACACGCTGGGCACCCCGCATGTCGACTCCCAGCGGATAGTCCCCGCGCTCCAAGGCACGGTCCGACACGTAGAGGAAGCCGATCCCCCGCGGTCCGCGCAGGAACTTGCGGGCGGTGCCGCCCAGGTAGTCGCAGCGCAGCCGGCCCACGTCGATGGGGATCTGGCCGGCGGCCTGGCAGGCGTCGACGAAGTAGGGCACGCCCAGGGACTCGCAGACCTCCCCCACGGCCTCCACGTCCTGCACCAGGCCCGAGTTGGTGGGCACCCAGGTGACCGAGACCAGCCGGCAACGGGGATGGGCGGCAAACCGCCGCAGGGAGTCAGGATCGACGCCGCCCTCGGGCAGGTCCTCGGCGAGCCGCACCTCGACGCCCCGGCGCCGGGCCAGGGCCTGGTACATGATCTGGTTCGAGGGGTAGTCGCTTTGGGTGGTCACCAGCACGTCGCCCGGCTCGAAGTCGAAGGCCGAGAGGGCCTGGGAGATGGCGACCGTGGCGTTCTCGACCACGGCGACGTTTCTCCCCGGGCAGCCCAGGAGGCGCCCCAGGTGCCCGTAGGCCTCCTGGAGCCGCTCGGCCGCCTCGTCCGCGGCCTCATAGCCGCCGATCTCCTGCTCGCGCCGCAGGTGGTCCAGGACGGTTTCGAGGACCGGCCGGGGCGAGAGCGCGGCGCCGGCATTGTTGAGATGGACACGGCTCGCGCATCCGGGCGTGTCCTGGCGCCAGTTGGAAATCATGGTGGCCGTCACGATTTCGGCAGGGACCAGCCCATCACGGAGCCACGCTCAGGGCGGAGATAGCGTTCGGCGACGTCCAGGAGGCGGGCGGCGTCCGTCTCCAGGAGCCGCTCCATGTGGAAGTCGAGGTGGTCCAGGTCGAACAGGGTGAGGGCCTGCCCCACGGAGAGGGCCTGCTGGTGGACCTTCTCGTGCCCGAAGACCCAGTCGGCGGCGGCGATCCGGCGGCAGCGTTCGAGCTCCTCCTCGGAGGGAGGGTTGCGCCGCAGGTCCTCGATCAGCTCCAGGACGCGGGCCTCCACGCGGGCGGGCACAACGGTGTGGCCCATCCGGCCACGGGTCCCGTCACGCCCGAGACCAGCTCTGACGCGCCCGCCCAGCCCAACGCCGACACGATACTCACAACCGACTTCGACACGAACAACCCTTCC
>CAXTNS010000184.1:0-299 GCA_964245465.1 uncultured Thermoanaerobaculia bacterium | reverse complement strand
GCGGGCGGGCTCGACGCCGGGCACGACCTCGGCGGCCACCGTCATCAGGCTCGCGTCCAGCCCCTCGGAGACGTCCGCCGTCACCCACACGCAGAGCTGCTCGTCCTCGACCAGCGCGTGCTGGAGACGGCTCGTGCGGCCGCCGCCCAGCACGGTGGCGGCCAGGCGCAAAGGTCCATGATCGGGATGGGAGCCCGTGGGCGCCGGCAGGGCCAGGAGCAGGCGGGCGACCTCGCCCTTCCGCCGCTCCAGCGGCTCGATCGACGTGGGGAGCACCGTGGGAGGGTTCGGCCCGCGGC
>CAXTNS010000183.1:0-10782 GCA_964245465.1 uncultured Thermoanaerobaculia bacterium | reverse complement strand
GCTACGACCCGGCGACCGACTCGTGGCGGCCGGTCGCGCTGGCCGGCGCGCCGGACCCGCGCGCCGACCACACGGCGGTATGGACGGGTACGGAGATGATCGTCTGGGGCGGCCGGGGCCAGGACAACCTCGACCGCAACACCGGTGGGCGCTACGACCCGGCGCTCGATTCCTGGCGGTCCACCAGCACGGCCGGCGCTCCCTCCCCGCGCTCCCTGCACCGCGCCGTCTGGACGGGCACGGAGATGATCGTCTGGGGCCGGCTCGACCCCCAGGGACGCAAGACCGGGGGCCGCTACAACCCGGTCTCCGACACCTGGGTGCCGACCTCGGTCAACGATCCCCGCACCCCGCGGGCGAACCACGTGGCCGTCTGGACCGGCAGCGAGATGCTGGTCTGGGGCGGTGACCTGGGCGGGGGCCTCAGCGGCGTGGGAGACCGCTACGATCCCGCCACCGATTCCTGGATGCCGATGTCGGACGCCGGCGAGCCGATCAACCGCGAGCATGGCCTGGAAGCGGTGTGGACGGGCACCGAGATGATCGTCTGGGGGGGCCAGACCGGCACGACCGTGTTCGGCACCGGCGGCCGCTACAACCCCGCGTCCAACACCTGGCAGCCGACGTCCACGGTCAACGCACCCCCGGCGCGCTCCTATCACGCCATGGTCTGGACCGGGACGCGGATGTTCGTCTGGGGCGGCGTGACTGAGACAAGCGTCACCGCCACCGGCGGCCTCTACGACCCGGCCAGCGACAGTTGGACGCCGACCACCCTCGCCGGCGCGCCCTCCCCGCGCGCCTACACCTCCGCCGTCTGGACCGGCTCGCGCGCCATGGTCTGGGGAGGCCGGGACAACTCCGGCGACCTCGCCACCGGCGGCGCCTACGATCCGGCCACCGATTCCTGGACGCCGACTTCCACGGCTGGCGCGCCGTCCCCGCGCCACTTCCACACCCTGCTCTGGACCGGCTCGCGGATGCTCGTCTGGGGTGGCATGGAGGGCACGCTCGACGACGGGACCTACCTGTCGTCGGGTGGCCTCTACGATCCCGCCACCGGCATCTGGACGCCGACGAATCCCGCGGGCGCGCCGAGCGGACGGATCTGGCACGCCGACGTCTGGACCGGCCAGGAGATGATCGTCTGGGGCGGCTGCAACGGGCCGTCCTCCTGTGCCACGGGACTGTTCACCGGCGCTCGCTACGACCCGGCGCTCGATCAATGGACCGACACACCGCTCCAGTCCGCCCCCGGCGCCCGCGACCGCCACACCGGCGTCTGGACCGGTACCTCCCTGATCGTCTGGGGCGGCTACGCCGAATCGTACAGCTCGTACACCACGACCGGCGGCGTCTATACCCCGCGGGCGAACGCCCTTTTCAAGGATGGCTTCGAGTCCAGCAACATGTCCGCCTGGGATCCGGAGGTGCCCTGAGAGCCAACTCCCTCCCGCCGGTTACAATCGCCGGAGACCCCCGGCGGGGCGGGGGCGCGACCGCTTAGAACCCGGAACGAGCTTCGGGCACGTCCTCCTGAGAGGAGGGCGGCTCGGAGAGATCTTCCGCCGGCTCGCTCGCGTCGCCCGCCTTCCCATCCTTGCCGAAGAAATACTCGAAAGCGTCCACGGGCTTGCGCCTGGCAGGTGTCTCTTCGTGCGTGGCCTTGGGAGCCGGTTGGACGCTCCGGCCGAAGAAGTACTGAAAGGCATCCACCTTGGGCGTGGACTCTGCCGGAGCCGGGGCTGGGGCCGTTTCCCCCTGAGGAGTGGCCACAGGCGCGCGAGAGGGCTCGGCCGGTACAGGCTCTGGGGCCGGCTGGGGCTCTGGAGCAGGCGCTGGGAGGGTCGGCGCAACCTCGATCTCAGGCGAGCTCGGGGCCGGAATCTCCTCTACGACGGGTTGGACCGGGGCCGCCGGAGCCGCTTCCGGGGCCTTCGCCTCCGGAGCTTCGGGCTCCTTCGTGGCCTCCGGCTCCCTTTTCTCTTTCTTCTCCTTGCGTCCGAAGAAGTACTGGAAAGCGTCGGGCTTCTTCTCTTCCGGCTTGGCCTCGGCTGGCGGCTGAGCAGGCTGGGATTGCTCGTCCTGGGCCGGAGCGGCGGAGGCCAGGAGGAAGACGGCGGCAAGGAGGAGAAGGAGGTGTTTCGGCATGGTGGTCCTCGGGATGGGGGATTCTACTCCTGTTGCCGCCCTCGCTGTTCCAGGACGCGGACAACGGTCTCTTCCGTCAGGAGATGTTCCTCGGATGGAATCTCGAGGAACGGTCTCACGTCTCCGGCGATGCGCTTCCAATCGGCACCCCGCAAGCGGGCCAGTACGGCTTCACGCCAACTCTCCTCGGTCAGATCCTCTCCAGGCCAGCCGGTCTGACGCAGGGCGTTGTTCAGCATCGTCAGATTGGGAGTGGGCCAGGCCGGATCACTGAGGTACCAGATCAGGTCGTAGACGTCTCGTCCTTTGGGAAAAGGACGTTGCAGGATGGCGTGGAGCTTTCTCGCCAGAAGAGAGGCTGGATCGTGATGCTGGAAGTGAAGCGTGACGTGCCGGCGGACAACCGTCGTGGCGAGCCCCGCGCCGGCCGGTGGCCTGGTGTCCACCTCGACCTTGATGGAGAACACCTCATTGGGATGTGGAGACAGGCCGATCTCGTAGAAGAGGCGAGGGAATCGGACGAAAGCGCTGTGAACGGTTTTCTGATCCTTTGCCCGGACCTCCACCGCATACCCCTCCTGCTTCAGGTCGGACTGAACGTTTCGAAGGTATGCCGTGAAGTCGTAGCCCCGATCCGCGCGTTCCAAGGCGAAATCGAGGTCTTCGGAATACCGGTGGATCGAATAGAGAAAACGGAGAGCCGTGCCGCCCTGGAAGGCCAGTGGGACCATCGCTCCGGACCGTTGAAGCGAGGAGAGGATTCTCGCCTGCAGGTAACTCGCGGGTCCGGTTCCTCGCTTCCAGAGGAGTGGCGGAGCCCTGGATCCGAAGACGGAGATCTTCTTTCACAGTGGCCGGTACTCCCGCATTTCCTCCTCGACCAATTGGGCGATCCGTTCGGCCGCCTGCCGGAGCTTGGGCTTTCCAGACGCCTCGGCGAGGCGCCGGACTTCGCCGGGATCGATCCCGTCCAGGTTCTGGAGACGAAGCTCCGTCAGATACGCCATGGAGTGGCCTTGCGGCTCCAGATAGACGAGGTCCAGGAGGGCCTTCTCGGGAGTCGCGACCCAGGCCTCCTGCCCGCCCGCGAGGAGAGTCCGCCGGAATCCCCGGAAAAGCTCCTCCTGGAGATGCCGGAATTCGTAGCTCCCGAGAGGCGTGTCCCACCGGCCTGGACGGCCGACCGTCAGGCTGGTGGTGACCGGAACGAATTCCGGAATGAGGGCGAAGTGGGCCAGAGCCGCTTGGAGGCTTACGTAGGAGCCCGGAACCAGCCGGTTCGCCACCACGAAGGGATGAGGATGGACTTTCTGAAAAGGAGACCCAAGAGCATAGAGACCGCGCCTGAGCTGGAGCAGACGGCCAGCCTCCGTCCACCGCGAAAGCTGACGGCGCACCCCCGACGGATCGACATCCCCAGCCAGGAGGAGGCCCGTCTCGAAGAGAGGCTCGTCACCGACTACTTTGAGCAACTCTTCGAATCTCATACACCCAACTTACCCGAGATGGCAAGTTACTGCAATGGAATTGCGAGAAACCTCTTGCCAGAAATAGGGAGGGGGGGTATATTGGTTTTTAGGGAATGAGGAGACCGACACCATGCAACACCTGACTCTGAGAATCGACGGAATGAGCTGCGGGCACTGCGTGGCCCGCGTGGAGAAGGCCCTGTCCAAACTGGACGGGGTGAGCGTGCGGCGGGTCGCGCTCGGCTCGGCCGAGATCGACTATGACCCGTCCCGGATGACGTTCGCGCAGATCCGGGAGGCGATCGACGACGCGGGATATACGGCGTCGCCGGTCGAGAAAACGGAGGCGCTCTCATGAGTCCCTTCGATGGGATCGTCGTCCTGCTCGGGATCGCGGCGATCGCCTGGGTCAACTGGTACTTCTTCCTGGCCGGGAGGGCCACACGGCAAGCTCATCGCCGAGGGTTGAAAGGATTCCCTTGGCAACTCCTGTGATGGAGCCGGCGGCCGGCGCCAAAGTCAACATCCCCGTCCAGGGGATGACGTGCGCCGCCTGCCAAGCCAGCGTTCAGAAGGCGCTCCAGCGCCAACCCGGAGTGCTCGATGCCTCGGTCAACCTGATGATGCACAACGCGACCGTCACCTACGACCCGGCCCTGACCCGGCCCGAGGCTCTGGTGGACGCGATCCGCGACACGGGCTACGAGGCCGCGCTGCCCCAGGCCGGGCAGACCGCCTTCGAGGAGCAGGAGGCCCGCGACCGGGCTCAGGAAGAGGAGCTCCGCGATCTGCGCCGGAAGGCCCTCTTCAGCGGCATCGTGGGCCTCGTGGCCATGATCGTCTCGATGCCGCTGATGGTTTCAGGGGCCCATGCCGGGCACGGCCCCGTGGCCGATCCGTTCATGCGCTGGGCCATGGAATCGATGACGCCCGCGCTCCGATCCGCGATGCCGTGGCTCTACCAGATCCCTCCGGCGTTCCTCTCCTGGAGCCTGCTCGTCCTGACTCTGATCGTGATGGCCTGGGCGGGCCGGCATTTCTACACCCGCGCCTGGTCGGGGTTCCGCCACCACTCGGCGGACATGAACACCCTGACGGCCGTGGGCACCGGGGCTGCCTTCCTGTACTCCGTGCTGGCTACGGTGGCGCCCGGATTCTTTCTCTCGCGGGGCGTGGCACCGGACGTTTATTACGAGGCGGTCGTCATCATCATCGCCCTGATTCTCACCGGCAACGCGCTCGAGGCGCGGGCCAAGAGCCGCACGTCGGCCGCCCTGCGCTCGCTCGTCGCCCTTCAGCCCAAGACAGCTCGCGTGCTGCGGGCGGATTCGGAGGAGGACGTGCCCGTCGAGCTGGTGAAGAGCGGTGACGTGGTCGCCGTCCGTCCCGGCGAGAGGGTGCCGGTCGACGGTGAGGTCCTCTCCGGCGCGAGCGCCGTGGACGAGTCCATGCTCACCGGCGAGTCCATGCCCGTCGAGAAGAAGGCGGGCGACCGGGTGATCGGCGGCACGATCAACCGCACGGGGGCGTTCCGATACCGGGCCACGACGTTGGGATCGGACAGCGTGCTCGCCCGCATCGTCCAGCTCATGCGCGACGCCCAAGGCTCGCGGGCGCCCATCCAGAAGCTGGCGGATCAGGTCAGCGGCATCTTCGTGCCCGTGGTGATCTCGATCGCCATCGCCACCTTCGTGGTCTGGTTCGTGGCGGCGGACGCGACCCCGGCCGTGCGCGCCTTCGCGGCCGCGGTCGCGGTGCTCATCATCGCCTGCCCCTGCGCCATGGGGCTCGCCGTGCCCACGGCCGTGATGGTGGCCACGGGGCGCGGCGCGGAGCTCGGAATTCTGATCAAGGGCGGCGAGACCCTGCAGCGGGCGGGCGACGTGACGACGGTGGTGCTCGACAAGACGGGCACGATCACTGAGGGCCGGCCCACGGTGACAGACGTGATTCCAGCCCCGAGAGCGTCGCGGTCCGCGGACGAGTTGCTGGGCATCGTGGCCTCGCTCGAAGTGTCCTCCGAGCATCCGCTGGCGGACGCTATCGTGCGCCACGCGAAGGAGAAGGGAATCGCTCTCGCGCCCGCCGAAGGGTTCCAGTCCGTCACGGGCCAGGGTGCGGTAGGCATTGTGGGAGGCTCCTTCGTCGCGGTGGGCAACGAGAAGCTGATGTCCGAGTACGCCGTCCATCCCGGTCCTCTGCGGGCAGACGCCGAGCGGCTGGCCGGTGAGGGCAGGACGCCCGTCTACGTGGCCATCGACGGCGAGCTGGCCGGACTGCTGGCGGTGGCGGACCCGCTCAAGCCCACGGCCCGCGAGGCGGTTGCGCGATTGAAAGAGATGGGCCTCGACGTCGTCCTCCTCACCGGCGACAACCAGCGGACGGCCGAGACCGTGGCTCGCGAGGCCGGTATCGACAAGGTCGTGGCAGAAGTCCTGCCGGACGGCAAGCTCGCCGAGGTGAAGCGCTTCCAGGACGAGGGAAAGGTGGTCGCCATGGTGGGCGACGGCATCAACGACGCTCCGGCCCTGGCGCAGGCGGACGTCGGCATCGCCATCGGCACGGGCACGGACGTGGCCGTCGAGGCGAGCGACGTGACGCTGATGCGAGGCGATCCCAAAAGCATCGTGGCGGCCATCGGCCTCTCGCGGCGCACCATGCGGACGATGAAACAAAACCTTTTCTGGGCCTTCATCTACAACGTGATCGGCATCCCGATCGCGGCGGGCGTGCTCTATCCGGTCTTCGGCATCCTGCTCTCTCCCATCCTGGCGAGCGCGGCCATGGCCTTCAGCTCCGTCAGCGTGGTCGCCAACAGTCTCCGCCTGCGCCGGGCGCGGGTCGCGTGAGGAGGAATCGAATGGAACCGAATGTCGATGACGCGTTGGAAGTCGCCGGCTGCGGCTGTGGAGTTGTTCAGCCGGGGGAGGACCGGAAGGCGGCAGCCGTCGATCCCGACATCAAGGACAAGAACCTCAAGCGTCTGCGTCGGATCGAAGGGCAGGTCCGCGGCCTCCAGAAGATGATCGAGGAGGACCGCTACTGTCCCGACATCCTCACTCAGGTTTCCTCCGTCCAGGAAGCGTTGCGCGCCGTGGGCCGGGAGCTGATGCGGAACCACCTCAAGCACTGTGCCACCCAAGCCATCCGCAAGGGAGGGGACGAGGCGAATTCAACCTACGACGAGCTGATTGAGCTGATCTACAAGCACAGCCGGTGAGGGCTGGATTCAAGAGAGGAGCAAATCCCGGACATCTTTGCGAAATCCATATTGGTCTCGTTTTTCGAGCGCCTGTACGATATCCAAGATCTCATCCCGGCTGGCCAGACCGGAAGCCTTGCACGCCATCAGAAACGTGGGTATGTTCTGGACCCTCACGTCGAGGCGAGCTGCGACCCGTCTTGCCTCGTTGTCATTCATCAGAAGCATTGCGTCTTCAAGTTCGAGAGAGAGAGGGCGATCGCTTCCTGTTCTCCAGGGCCGAGCTTCGCGAAATCTTCGTCCTGCCAGAGAGCCCGGGCTTGAGTTGCATCGGGCGGTTGAACGAGGATCCATGAGATGGACGCCAGTCTGGGCAGGAGATCGGTCAAGCTGACCTCGCGATAGACCGCTGGAGGAACGAACAGTTCCTCGACTTGGAAGAAACTCCTGACGAGAGGGAGACGGTCGATCTTCAGGAAGGCGCTCAGAAAATCTGCATCTAATACGATGACTCCAGGAACAGGGCTCAACGAGCCGTTCTCCCGACATATCTGAGCGCCTCGTGCGCCATGGCCTCGACTTCAGACGCGCTCTCGGGTGCCTGCCTCGAAATTCCGCGACGAGAGAGCGCCTCCTTCATCGCTTCGATCGAAAGACCTGACCATTCGGCAACTCGTCCCAAAGAAAAGGCCCCTTTCTCGTACAACTTGCAGGCGACTGCTTCTCGCAGATCGGGACGGGCGGCACTCTTCATCCAATTTCAGGGCAGATCTCTGAGCCATTGCTTCTCTCCTTGAGCCTGAGTCGGCTCATCTAGAGCTTAGCAGTGCCAGCCACGCCTCCCGGTCCCGCTGCGCCGCCTCGTTGAAGAAGTGGTCCGTGTCATACCACTTCACCTCCTTGGGACCGCTCGCGGCCTGCACGTAGACCTCGGCGTCCCAGGGAGAGATGAACTCGTCGGTCTTCGCGAACTGGAAGAGGAGCTTCGCGGGGGTGGCGTGGCCGACGTAGTGGACGGCGTCGATGGGGGAGAGGGCATCCACGTAGGCCTTCTGCTGCTCGGGGGTGAGGAGCTCCTGGAAGGCGGCGGCGTTCTGGTTGTGGCCGTCCGTGTGGGCGTGGGTGAGCGAGGGGAGACCCGCCATCAGGACGAAGGCGATGGGCCGCTTGTCGATCCCCGCCAGGGAGTCCCAGGAGGACGGGCGGCGGTTGTCCCGCCGCCACCTCTATCCGCACCCTTTTTAGTATGAAAGGAGACGTTATGAACCGAAATCTGTTGCGCCTGGCTGTCCTCGTCTTTGCCCTTGCCACGACCTTTGGCCTCGCCCTGCCACGTCCGGCATTGGCGATAACCTGTGGCACCACCGGAGACTTCTTCGTAAATTGCTCGAAGACGTGCTGCGGACCGGGCGTGACCACCACGTACACCCGCGGCGGCCGCGGTACCGACTGCCTGAATGCGAAGAGCAAATGTTCGACCTGCCTGCCGGCCTGTCCGTCGGGACAAAGCCTGTGCAGCGGCCCCACCTATGGAGTCTGCATGACCTAGTACCACGTCCCCGAAGTTTGTTCCGGGTTCTAAGTGGTCGCGGCCCCCGCCCGGGGCTGCATGCCCGGGCGGGGCGGTGAGCGATACGGGATTGGGCCATCGAACCCCGGAACGAATTTAGGGGACGTAGTACTAGAGCGCTGGCGGCGCCAACGGTGCTGCAGGTCCGCCGGTGGCGCCGACCGCAATCTCCCTTCCGACCGGGCCATAACTTTCCTCCCACTCTCCCGTACAACCCTCTTGACGACAGATGTCGTCACCAGTACCATGGCGACAGATGTAGGCAAGAGGGCGACACGATGAAACCCAAGTCCATCGGAGATCAGGAGCTGGCGCTTCTCCAGTATGTGGGAGAGCAGGAGGGCGCTACGGTAGGGCAGGCGGCGGAGGGGTTCGGTGCGCCCCGGGGGCTCGCCCGCTCGACGGTGCTGACGATGATGGAGCGCCTGCGGCAGAAGGGTCATCTGGACCGCCGGCAGGTGGACGGGGTCTATCAATACTTCTCTCCCGCGAGCCCCGGACAGGTGATGCGGGACGTGGTGAGGTCGTTCGTCGAGAAGACGCTCGGCGGGTCCGTATCGCCGTTCGTGACCTATCTGACGGAGGAGGCGCGGGTCTCCGACGAGGAGTTGGTGGAGCTTCAGGAGCTGGTGGCGAAGCTTCAGTCCCAGCGGAAGGAGGAGGCATGAGCACCGTCGATTGGATTGTCGGCGCGCTGGTGCGATCCTCTCTTCAGGGCGCGGTTTTCATCGGTCTCGTCTGGATCGTCTGCCGCCTGTTCCCCCGCCTGCCCGCCTCCATCCGGTGCGGCCTCTGGTGGGCGGCCTGCCTGAAGCTGCTGATCGGTCTCGTCTGGATCTCGCCGGTCGAGCTGCCTCTGCTCCCGGCGGCCGAGGCACAGCCTCTTCATATAGAAGTCATCGGCGCTCCCAACGTGTCCGCGGCCAACGTAACCCGGGTGGCGGCGAGCCCCTCCCCCTGGTCATTGAAAAACGGGACGCTGACGGCTCTGGCCGCGCTGTGGCTGGCGGGGCTCCTGGCTCTGTCGGTCAAGGCGGCGCGGCAGCTCCGCCATACGCGCTGGGTGATCCGCCGCTCGGAGCCGCTGACGGAGGGGTGGATCCGGACGGCGTTCGCCGAGCTTTGCGAACGCCTCTCATTGCGCCGCGCGCCCGGCCTGCTCGGCTCGGAGGACGTGCGGACGCCGCAGGCGATCGGCCTCGTCCGGCTGCTGGTGGTGCTGCCGCGGGCGGGCCTCGACAAGCTTTCTCCCCCTGAGGTGTCGATGACGCTCTGCCACGAGCTCCTCCACCTGCGGCGGGGTGACCTGTGGTGGGGCTGGGTGCCGGCCCTGGCGCACAGGATCTTCTTCTTCCATCCGCTGGCGGCGATGGCCGCCCGTGAATACGCGATCGCCCGTGAAGCCGCGTGCGACGCGGAGGTGATCCAGATCCTGGGGTCGGCGCCCCAGGCCTATGGACGCCTGCTCCTCCGGTGGGGTGTGGCCCCGCGAGAGACCGGTCTCGCCGCCGCGGGCGCCTCGCCCTCTCTGCAGAACCTGAAAAGGAGACTTCAAATGCTTCAGCAGAGTAATCCAAACAAGCGCCGCGTCTCGGGCTGGTGGTGGCTCGCGGGCGTGGCGGTTCTCGCGGGGCTGGTTCCGCTCCGCATCGTGGCCCAGGAGCCGGCGCTTGAGGCCGAGACCCCCGAAATCGTCGAAGCCGTCGAGGCGCCCGAGGCCGTTCCAGTTCCTGAAGTCGCTCCGGCTCCGGAGGCTCCGGTTGCCGAAGCGGCTCCCGAGGTCGCTCCCGTTCCGGAGGGGGCTCTAGCTCCCGAAGCGGCTCCAGAAGTCGCTCCCGTTCCGGGTGCGGTCAAGACTCTCGTGCTCCCGGAGATCCTCCCGAACAGGGTCATCGAAGGTGCCGAAGGTGAGGTCGTCGGCGTCATCGCGAGCGGTGCCGCGGAGGGGGTGTCCGGCGTGCTGGCGACTCCCCAGCCGCCCCGAGTCTCCAAGGCTCCCAGGGCTGCGGTTCCGGCCGCTCCGGCGACTCCGGCTCCCAAGGCCCTTCCCACTCCCCGGCCCACGGTCGCGGTGGCACCGGCTCCCCCGGTTCCTCCCGTGGCGACTCCGCGCCCTGCCCGGGCGCCCAAGCCCGTGCCTGCCGTGGGGGCGACTCCCCAACCGGCGCCGGCTCCGCGCGCTGTCTCGGCAATCCCCGCGGCTCCTCCCACTCCCGCGCCCCGCGCCCACGCCGTACAGGCCCATCGCCGCGCCGTAGGTCAGCATCCGCAGCGTGATTTGCGATCGGGCGCTGAACAGGGCGGAGCCGAGCATCTGGCCGCGTGGACTGCGCACCTGAACAATGTCGCCCGCGGCGGCGCGGACGTCGGCCACGTCCGCGCGATAGATC
>CAXTNS010000182.1:4443-10811 GCA_964245465.1 uncultured Thermoanaerobaculia bacterium | reverse complement strand
CTTTTGCAAGCACGCCTTCCGGGCAAAAGAGCCCCTTAAGCGATCACGGATGCACGCACTCCGTAGCCGCAGCCGAGTAGGCCAGGGGGCCTTACGGCCCCCAGCCCCTCTAAGAACCGTACGTGCGAGTTTCCCCGCATACGGCTCAAGCACCTCAAAGGCCGATCCGAGATCGACCCGGTTGCCCTCACGGAACAACCTTCGCGATACTAAGGGCCCGCAACGAAATAACCGTCTCATGTCCAAATTACGGAACCTAGCTTCTATAGGGCAGTAAATTCGGTCAATGAGACAGTTATCTCGTGACGAGCCCTAAGGATTCCAGGACGGAGCGTTCGGGTGGGCTGGATCTCATTGCGTATCTATCGTTTGGCCAGGCAGGACAGCCCAAGGGGCGAAGGATGCTTATACGTCCGGAGGTGACGAATAAGACTCTCCCGCATTGGCCCTAACGTTCGGCCGGAGGAACGTCTGAATCCGCGGAGTCGCGGTACGTCACGGTCAGCAGGAGGGCAGTCACGAAGACCAATCCCCCGAGGACCTTGATCGCGAAGACCCACTGCGTTGGGATGGGGGCGGGATCGCTTTGTCCCGAGCGCATGGCGTACCAGTGAAACGCGATGCTGCTGTAGGCCATGCCCGAGGCGAAGCCCCAGGCTGCAGCGAGCAGAGATCTGCCTTGGCGTGAGGATCGCCCGCGCGTGGCGAGGGCGCCCGCGATCAGGAGGGCGCCGAGGATGAAGTCATCCAGGAATGCCGGAGGATGGTCCCACCACGTGCCCCAACGGCGAAGGGTCTCCGCCAAGGGCGTGAGGACACCGAAGACGTATGCGAGCCGGCGGCTGGTTGCGAGTCTGTTCAAGATGGCCTTCATCGAGAACGAAGTAAGTCAGGCCGGCAGGGATGCCGGCGCTCCCGGGGTTCTCTCGGCAATCCTATGCTGCGAAGCTTAAGTTGGCGCGTAGTATCCTTAGATGATGCGTACGATCCACAGATGACGCATAGTATCGCCAGATAGCACATACTATCGATAGATGAGGCGTAGTGTCAGCAAATGGCGCATAGTATCGGTAGATGAGGCATACCATGGCGAGATTCGCCGGGTCCGGAAGGGAACGTCCCACCGGGAGGCGACGTACACCAAGGGCTGACCGGCCCCCGTGTTAGCATTCCCGCGCTGAAAACGCTCTTGGAGTCGGGAGGACCATGGCGAACGAGCTGCTCTTCGGTCTCTATATCTTCGTGCTGGCGGGATTTCTCGGCCACTACGTCATTCACAAGGTGCCGCCCCTGCTTCATACGCCCCTGATGGCGGGCACCAACGCCATCTCGGGCATCTCGCTGGTGGGATCGCTGGTGGCGGCCGGGGGCGGCTATGGCACGCTCTCCACCATCCTCGGGTTCATCGCCGTGGTGTGCGCCACCATCAACACGGTGGGCGGCTTCCTGATCACCGACCGCATGCTGCGGATGTTCAAGAAGAAGAAGCCGGGGGAGCGGTCATGATCAACCCCTGGCTGCTGTTCTGCTATCTCGTCGCGTCGGTCTGCTTCATCATGGCCCTCCAGGGCCTCTCCTCCCCCACCCATGCCCGGCGGGGCAACCTCCTGGGCTCGTTCGGCATGCTGGTGGCCGTGGTGGGGACGCTGGTGTTCAACGAGATCCTGACGTTCCGGTGGATCGCCATCGGGCTGATCATCGGCTCGGCCATCGGCGCCGCCATGTCGGTGTGGATCCCGATGACGAAGATGCCGGAGCGGATCGCGCTCTCGCATGCCTTCGGCGGCCTGGCGGCGGCCCTGGTGGGTGTCTCGGAGTATCACCACGAGTTGCACGCGGGCACTCTCGACCGTTTCACCATGGGCGCCCTGGGCCTGGAGGTGTTCCTGGGCTTCCTCACGTTCACGGGCAGCCTGATGGCCTTCGGCAAGCTCCAGGGGTTCATCTCCGGGGCGCCGCTCACGTACAAGGGGCAGAACGCCGCGAACGTCAGCATGTTTTTCGGCGCGCTGGTCCTGCTGGCGTGGGTGATCTACGACCCGGGCCAGCAGATCGCCTTCTTCGTAGTGGGGGCCATCGGCCTGGCCGTGGGCGTGCTGGCAGTGCTGCCCATCGGCGGCGCGGACATGCCGGTGGTGATCTCGCTGCTGAACTCGTACGCGGGCCTGGCCGCCGCGGCCACGGGGTTCGCGCTCCACAACTATGTATTGATCATCGCCGGGGCTCTCGACGGGACGTCGGGCTTCCTGCTGTCGATGAAGATGAGCCAGGCCATGAACCGGTCGTTCGCCAACGTGCTGTTCGGGGCGTTCGGCGGCGCGTCGGAGGCGCCCGGGGCCGTGGCTCCCACGGACGTCAAGTACAACCTGGCGACCGTAGAGGACGCCGTGGGAGTGCTGACGGCGGCCCAGTCGGTGATCGTGGTGCCGGGGTACGGCATGGCGGTCTCGCAGGCGCAGCACGCGGTGCGCGAGCTGGCCCAGGCCCTGGAGGCGAACGGGGCCACGGTGAAGTACGCCATCCACCCGGTGGCGGGCCGCATGCCGGGCCACATGAACGTGCTGCTGGCCGAGGCCAACGTGCCCTACGACCAGCTTTATGACCTCGACGACATCAACGACGAGTTCTCGCGCACGGACGTGGCCCTGGTGGTGGGCGCCAACGACGTGGTGAACCCGGCGGCGAAGAGCAACCCGGGCAGCCCGATCTACGGCATGCCGGTGTTCAACGCGGATGAGACGCGGGCGACCATCGTGCTCAAGCGCAGCATGAACACGGGTTTCGCGGGGATCGAGAACGACCTCTTCATCCAGCCGAACACGATGATGGTGCTGGGCGACGCCAAGAAGACGCTGCGCGAGTTCATCGCCGGGGTGAAGGAGGAGGCGGCGTAAGGAGAGCTACGGTTTCGAGGCCGAGGAAATGCCGGAGGATCTGATGCAGGCCATGCTGGCGGCACGGCGGGGGGAGGTCGCTCTAAAAGTTATCCGTGGACGATCAGGGCTGTGCGAGTGAGCTCAACGTAGCTGTTCGTTTGCAGTGCCGCGACGATCGCCGAAATGTTTGCAAGAAGCAGAGACTCCAGATCAGCGTTCGCGATGTTCCCGGTGGACACCAGGACGAGTTTGCGGGGTTGACCGAAGAGCAGAAAGGAGTTGACGAAATCAGTGTCTTTTGTGATGACCACGCGAGCCTCATGAAGGGCGATCGCGTTGATGTCCCTGTCCGGAGTGCGGTTCCCGATGGGGAGATCCAGGGTGTGCAGCGTGTCGTACCCGAGGTCTCATAGTCTCCGCGTAAGGCGGCGTGGCAGTTGCGCGTCGATCAGGAAATTCACGCCGCGACCAGTTCCAGGCGTTTGACCTGGCTCAGACGCACGGCAAATGCCAGGACGGCGAGAATATCCTCGCGCTCGAGATCCTCGTAGTCGGCGAGGATCTCATCGATGGTCATTCCGGAGCTGAGCAGCTCCAGAATCGTCTCGACCGGGTAGCGCAAGCCGCGGATGGTTGGTTTGCCATGGCAGACTTCCGGATTGATCGTGATTCGGTCCAGTAGGTTTGCCATCGCGGTCTCCCTCTGGATCGCAGTCTACCATGCCAGTAGACTCGAACCATGACGATCCGTACCGCCCATCTCGAAGACGCTCCGAAGATCGCCGTCCTCGCCACGCAACTCGGGTATCCCACCCGCGCGGAGCAGGCGGAGGCCCGGCTGCGCGACGTCCTGAACCGTTCCGGCGGCGCTGTCCTGGTGGCGGAAGGTGAGGATGGGACCGCGATCGGCTGGACCCACGTGGTCGGGGCTTGGCGGGTCGAGAACGATCCCTTTGCCGAAATCGTCGCCATGATCGTGGACGAGAACCATCGAAGCCAGGGGATCGGAGCGGCGCTGGTCGAGGCCGCAACCGACTGGGCCGCCCGGCATGGATTCCGCACGATCCGCGTACGGAGCAACACCGTGCGGGAACGGACCCACGCCTTCTACGAGCGGCTCGAGTTCCGGCGCACAAAGACGCAGGTGGTATTCGCCAAACCCATTGGTCCGTGAAGGATTCTTCTCCTTTCGATTTCCTCTTCGGCTCCGGCCCTGCCGGCCACCATGGAGCCCTCTGGCCCCGCTGGGTCTTCCTCCGCTGCCTCGGGCTGATCTTCTTCTCGGCGTTCTACTCTCTCGCCTTCCAGATCCATGGGCTGATCGGTCCGGACGGCATCCTGCCCGCCGGCGCCTGGCTGAAGGACGTGGCCCGCATGCTCCCGGGGCTCTCCCGGTTCTGGTACGTGCCGTCCGTCCTCTGGATGGGCTCCGGGCATGCGGCGCTGACGGCTCTGGTATGGGGCGGGCTGATCGCCTCGGTCCTGCTCGTCCTGAACGTCTGGCCCCGGGGGATGATCGCGGCCTGCT
Source organism: uncultured Thermoanaerobaculia bacterium (assembly GCA_964245465.1). Classification (GTDB taxonomy): domain Bacteria; phylum Acidobacteriota; class Thermoanaerobaculia; order Multivoradales; family UBA5704; genus DATARR01. The sequence continues at coordinate 6,407 of CAXTNS010000182.1, read as the reverse complement.
TCATCGTCTTCCTCTCCTTCATCAGCGCGGCGCAAGACTTTTCTTCTTATCAATCGGACGGCATGCTGCTCGAGGCGGCGTTCCTCAGCTTGTTTTTCGCCCCCGCGGGACTGCGGCCGGGGCTGGGAGCGGATCAGCCACCGTCGCGGGCCAGCCTCTTTCTGCTGCGCTGGGAGTGGTTCCGGATCTATTTCGAATCGGGGATCGTGAAGATCCTGAGCGGCGAGGAGCAGTGGCGGAATCTCACGGCTATGGACCACTATTACGAGAACGGTCCCCTGCCGACCTGGATCGGCTGGTACACCCAGCAGCGGCTCGCCCATTCGTTCCATGCCGCGACGGCCCTGGCGACCCTCGCGATCGAGCTCGTCCTGGTCTGGATGGCCTGGCTGCCGCGCCGCTTCCGGCTCGCCTGCTTCGCCATCGTCACGCCTCTCCAGATCGGGATCATCGTGACCGCCAACTACGCCTTCTTGAACTATCTCGTCCTGGTTCTCGGCTTCCTGCTGCTCGACGACAAGGTGTTCACGCGGCTGGGACTGCGGGTGCCGGAGACGGCCGGTATCCGTCCCCTTCCAGTCTGGCGTAAAGCTACGGCGGCGGCCGTGCTGGCGTGGGTGTTCTATGCCACGGTCGCACCCTACCTCTCGATGACGGCGATGACGGGTCCCTCGCCGCTGGCGGCGCCGGCACGGCTGCTCGGTCCGTTCCGCGTCGCCAACCAGTACGGCCTCTTCGCGGTGATGACGCGGGCGCGCTATGAGATCGAGTTCCAGGGGAGCCGGGACGGCAGGACCTGGATCGCCTACCCCTTCCGCTACAAGCCCCAGGACCCGGCCGAGGCGCCGGGCGTCTACGCCCCCTACCAGCCGCGCTTCGAGTGGAACCTCTGGTTCGCCTCCCTGGGCTCCTGGCAGCAGTATCCCTGGGTGGTGAATGCCGAGATCCGCCTGCTCGAAGGGAGCCCGGACGTGCTGCGGCTCTTCCGGCGCAACCCTTTCGCCGGCTCGCCGCCCCAGCAGGTACGGACCGTCCTCTGGCAATACTGGTTCACCCGTGCCGGGGAGAAGCGGCGGACCGGCCGCTGGTGGCGCCGCGAGCCGCGCGGATCCTATGCCCCGGCCTTCGAGCGGCGACCCGGGGGGACGATCGGGGTTGCGGAGTAGGGAAAGAGGGGCTTTGACGGCTCAGCACCTGGGTAATACCATACTGCTGGGAGGTATTACCGGACACCGCGATGAAACCTTGTTCCTGAAGTTGGACGGAGACTTGGTGGGATCCCTAGAGGGTCCTGGCGACCTTTCGACCTTCAGGAACAGGGCGAGGACGTGCAGCTTGCAGAGCGCAGCGTGGTCAGCGACGACGGCCGCTTCGTCACCTTCCTGAGCCGGATCAGACCCTCGTGACGGGCGTGACCTATCCCTGTCCCTTATCTCCCTGCTTTCAAACGTTCCTGCGGGACTTCCAGGCCGGGGCTCTCAGCCTTCTCAGCACCACGCCCGCCGGGGACATGGCGGGCGACCGGGACGACTTCGTTTCACGGGGCCGTGCGCAGATCAGCCAGGATGGGCGCGTCGTGGTCTTTCAGACCAGCGCGGCCAACATCGTCCCGGTCCCCGACACCAACGGTGCCTCGGACCTCCTCGTCGTGGGCACTCCTGAGAGCCTGGCGGCCGCCGAGAGGTCCCAACCCTTGGCGGCACGGGGCTGGTCCTGCTGGCGCTGATGGTCGCGGCCTGCGGAGCCCTGTCGCTACGCCGGCTTTGAGGGCTCGGAACGCTCGGCAGGCGGCTGCCAGATCTCCGTCAACGCGCGCTGGAAGTTGCCGCCCAGGATCAGTTCGATCGAGCGGTCGTCGTAGCCGCGGCGGATCAGGCCCTCGGTGAGGTCGAAGACGCGGCGGGCGGGGGCCAGGCCGCGCACCTGGTACTTGGCGTCGACGCGGCCCGTGCGCGGGTTCAGGG
>CAXTNS010000182.1:0-4433 GCA_964245465.1 uncultured Thermoanaerobaculia bacterium | reverse complement strand
TCGATGTCGCTGCCCAGGCCCACGTGCTCGACGCCAGCCAGCCGGATGACGCGGTCGAAGTGGTTGAGCACGTCTTCGATCGTCGCCGGCCGCCGCGGGCTGACGAAGGCGGCGATGGCCGTGATGCCCATGACGCCGCCGCGGGCGGCCATGGCGCGGATCACCGCGTCGGACTTGCAGCGGGGGTTGTCGGCGATGGCCCGGCAGTTGGAGTGGGTGATCAGCACCGGCTTCTTCGAGGCCGCGAAGGCGTCGAGGCAGGTGCGCTCCGAGCAGTGAGAGACGTCGACCGCCATGCCCACCCGGTTCATGGCCGACACGATCTCGGCGCCGTAGGCGGAGAGGCCCGTGTCCCGCGCCTCGCGGCAGCCGGTGCCGATGCGGTTGCGCGCGTTGTAGGTGAGCTGCGAGACCCGCTGCCCCAGGCCGTGGAAGCTCTGGACATCCGCCACGGTGCGGAAATGGTCCGCGTTCTGAAACCCGATCAGGATGCCGATCTTGTCCGTGTCGCCGGCCGTCTTGAAATCCCCGGCCGCGCCGATGCGGATGAAATGGTCGGACCGGCTCTGGAGCAGCCGGTCCCAGCCGGCGATCCAGTTGCGGATGGCCTCGTAGGGCCGGGGAGCGTTGGGCTCCACGGCGGGATGGAAGACGTTGATCCCCGAGCTTTGTAACTTCTGGAAGTCCGGGAGCCCGAACTCGGCCGGCTCCCGCTGCCAGGAGTACAGCTTCGGCCAGTCCAGGGTGAGGAGGCCGAGCATGTCGATGACCATCGACCGCCCGACCAGCTCGACGGCGCGGGCGGAATGCTCGACGCGCTCCCCCCGCTCGTCAGCGAAGAGGTTGAAACGCCCCCGGTTGATGAAGGGCGCGACGAGGACTCCAGCACCTGCGAGGGCTCCCGCCCTCAGGAAGTCTCTTCGATGCAACGTCTCATCCCTTGAAGATGGGATGAGTGTACACCCTTCCCTCCAGCACCGCTAGAGGGGTGTAAATTTGAGCTTTGGCTTGTTCTAGCGCCGCAGGTCGAGCCGGGCGCCGGGATCGGTGCGGAGCTTCTCCAGGAAGGCCGAGACCTCGCGGGCCAGCTTGGCCGTGGCGTGCTCCCGCTCGGCGGCTTTCTGGAAGAAGAGCATCGCCGCGATGGCCTCGCGCGGCACGTCCTGCGCGCCGAAGATCTTGGCCATTTCCAGGGACAGCTTCTTGACTTCGGCGGTGTAGCCCTCGCGGGCGTAGAGAGCCGTCAGCTCGATGGTCACCAGGGCGGCGTCGTAGGCGATGCCGCGCTGGGCGAACTCCTGCCGGAGCTCCTGAAAGATCTCGATCGCGGCTTCCATGCGCCCCTGGCCGGCGGCGATCCGCCCCTCGGCCCAGCGCACGCGTAGCAGGTTCAAGGGGTGGTTGCCCTGCTCGCGGCAGAGGTCCGCGACCTCCTGGAGCATGGTATGGGCAGCCTCGTACCCCTCGACGCTCGTCAGGTTCCAGAGGAGGTTATGCCGCAGGCAGAGGAACAGACGGGGATCGCGCCCGGCGTCCACCAGGGGTTGGGCCTGCTGGAGCAGCTCGATGGCGCGCCCGGGGTCTTCCATCTCCGACAGGGCGAGCGCCTTCTTGATCAGGGCGCGGCCCGCCAGATGGGGGTCCTGGTACTCCGGACGGCCGCCGTCTTCCATATGGAGGACGAACAGGTGGTCGAGCAGAATGAAGGCTTCCTCGAAACGCCGCTGGGCGATCCGCAGAGAGGCCTTGAGGTCGAAAAGCACGGGCTCGTAGCCGAGGACGTCGCCGACACCCGCCTGCCCCGCTTCCCACCACGCGTCGGCGATGGAGAAGGACTCGTCCGCGTTGCGCAGGTCGCCGAGCACGCGGCGGGCATTGCCGTCGTGCGCCCAGGCATAGCCCCGAAGCTGGTAGAGCCAGCACGACTTGCCGGGATCTTCCTCTTTGAGGAGGTCGGAAATGAGGACGGCCAGCTCCGCGGCTTCGACGGCGCGGTCGAGGTCGATCGTCGTCAACTGGTAGCTCTCCTGGCAGAGGAGCTCACAGAGTCCCCAGGTGACGAAGCGACGGTGCGCGCGGATCAGGTGGTACTGGTCCTGGAAGCGAAACCGCTTGAGCTCAGCCCAGAGCTCCGGCGCTTCGATGCGGGAATCCGCCAGAGCTGTTGAGAGATCGTCCATGTTGAAATTCCTCTAGAGCCCGCTCATCTTGCAAAAAGTAGATCCTCCAGCTCGCATGGATTACCAGAGGCCGCTCGGATCCATCTGGCCACCATTGTAGCCAGTGGTGGAGCTGTTGCCTGGGGGGGGAGGAGGTACCGGCTTACCGCTCGGGTCCATCTGCCCACCGTTCTTGGCAAAAAGAGAACCGGACGGATCGATGCCCGCGCCGATCTCGCGGAAATTCGCAAGCAAACTCCACACCATGCCGAAGAAGCCCGACTCCGAAGCCGGCCGGTTGACGCGCGCCCAGTCCGGGGCCGGGGTCTTCGCCTGAAGCAGACCAGGGACGAGGATCACTCCCAGAAGGATCAGTATCACAGTGGCCCGACGCAACGAAGAGGACATGGCTGCTTCTCCTTTTTCCTTTTTTTGCGGCTTGTTCGGATTCTTTTTTCGCTTTCCCTTGCCGCGCCCTGCGTTAATCGCAGCGCCAGACTTCGAGAGCATGAAGTGTGCCAGGCCCGCCCCGCAGTACCGGCTCAGGGGCGGCCGAGCTATGGACGTATTGGAAAACGGCGAAAGGAGCGGCCGGGCGAGGACCCGGTTCTCTCTGAAGAAACCCGGGACGGTCGGAAGACGCGGGAGGGCCGGCGGCCTGGCCGCGGGATTTGCAAGACCGGGCTCGGGAGAAGAGAGAAGCCGCGCCTTTCCTACATGCCAGACCGGCACCCTGCCTTCAGGAGACCGTGTTTTCGCCGCTTCTGAAGGTGGGGCACCCGTCTTGCACCCCGTCCGGGCGTTGGAGTAGAGTCCCCGCTTGTGACGACTTTCACAAAGTCCCTTGAACCCGGATCAGCCGTCGGATATCTTCGGCAGGCGGGAGTCTAGGGAGGGCGGTTCTCATGCAGATCTTCCACCGCAGCACCAACACCATCGCGAAGGTCAGCATCTTCGGCTCGATCTTCTTTCTGGGGTTCTTCGCCTGGATCTTCTCGGAGCTGCTGCGCTCGTCGTACGCGACGCGCCAGGGAGTGGTCCTGAAGCAGCCGGTGCCGTTCAGCCACGACCACCACGTGGCGGGGCTGGGAATCGACTGCCGGTACTGCCACACGTCGGTCGAGCAGTCCTCCTTCGCGGGCATCCCGCCGACGGAGACGTGCATGAACTGCCACCGCCAGATCTGGACCAACGCCGACATGCTGGAGCCGGTGCGGGCGAGCTACCGCGACAACGTGCCGATCGAGTGGACGCGGGTGCACGACCTGCCGGACTTCGTCTACTTCAACCACTCGGTGCACGTGGCGAAGGGGATCGGGTGCGCGAGTTGCCACGGCGAGGTGGACAAGATGCCGCTGATGTACCAGGAGGCTTCGCTACAAATGGAGTGGTGCCTGGCGTGCCACCGGGATCCGGCGAAGAACGTCCGTCCCAGCGCGGAGGTGTTCAACCTCCACTGGGACCCGGCGGACCCGAAGAGCTACAGGAAGTACATGAAGCCGCTGCCGGCGGCGGCCTCCGACCCGGAGTGGACGCCGTCCAAAGAGGACGTGCAGGCCTTCCAGGCGAAGCTGGCCAAGGACTACAACCTCCAATCCCTCACGAGTTGCTCGACGTGCCACCGCTAAGGCGGCGCGGGGCGGGAAAGAGATGAGAGCGCAAGAACCGATGGACAGCGTAAAGCGCAAAGGCAAGTGCGGCGCCCAGCCGGCGGCCCCGGCCGGTCCCGTCCGGCTCGACGTCGGGGAGCTGCGCCGGCAGCTCGCGGAGAAGAAGGGGCCTGAATTCTGGCGCAGCCTGGACGAGCTCGCCGAGAGCCCCGAGCTCCAGGAGATGCTCCACCGCGAGTTCCCCCGCTACGCCTCGGAGTGGCCGGAGGGCTTTTCCCGGCGGCGGTTCCTGCAGCTCTCGAGCGCCTCGCTGGCGCTCGCCGGCCTCGCCGGCTGCACCCGCCAGCCGATCGAGAAGATCGTCCCCTACGTCCGCCAGCCCGAGCAGATCATTCCCGGCAAGCCCCTGTTCTTCGCCACCGCCCTGACGCTCGGCGGCTACGCGACGGGCGTGCTGGCCGAGAGCCACATCGGGCGGCCGACCAAGATCGAGGGCAATCCGGACCACCCGGCGAGCCTGGGCGCCACGGACGTGTTCGCGCAGGCGGCGATCCTCACGCTCTACGACCCGGACCGCTCGCAGACTCTTCTGCACAACGGCCGGCCGGGCACCTGGAGCGGCTTCGTGAGCGAGATGGGCGCGACTCTCCGCTCGCTCCAGGCG
>CAXTNS010000181.1:0-10858 GCA_964245465.1 uncultured Thermoanaerobaculia bacterium | reverse complement strand
ACGTAGAAGTGGGTGTAGTGGTGCGGCTCGTGGCCGAGGGAACTGACGTGGCCGCTGATGCCGCCGCCGGTGTCGATGGTGCCGGCGGGACCGGAGTCGATCTTCCAGTCGAAGAGGCTGGAGTAGAAATCGATAGTGCGGGCCTTGTCCTGACAGCCGATCTCGAAGTGGACGACGGGGTTTCCCATGGGCGATCTCCTTGAGGGATGAGAGGCGACGCGGGAGTCTAGCAGCCATCTCCCGGCAAAGACTAGTTCCGGAGACATTGCGCCGGAAGGAAGAACTTCATGGTAGAGTCTCGCCCCGAAATTAATGGGACAACACGATCTCAGCTACCGGCTGTTCTTCTCCCACCGGCTTATGGTCCAGGATCTTCTGCGGGAGATCGTGGGCGAACGCTGGGTGGAGCGCATCGACTTCGACTCCGGCGAAGAGGTCAGCGCGGCCTTCATTTCGCCCAAGCACGAAAACCGGGAGAGCGACGTCATCTGGAAGTTCCGGCGCAAGGATGGAGGCGAGCCGGTCTTCGTCTACATCCTGATGGAGTTCCAGTCGCGTGCCGATCCCTCCATGCCCGTCCGCCTCATGGCCTACGTGGGCCTCTTCTACCAGAGCCTGATGAAGAGCCAGCCGACGGCGGGTTGGAAGAAGCTGCCGCCGGTGATCCCGGTGGTCGTTTACAATGGACCGGAGCCGTGGAACGTGGCTACGGATCTCGGTTCCTTGATTGGTGACTTGGATACCTCGGCGGAGATCTATCGTCCCCAGTTGCGATATCTGCTGGTGGACGAGGTGAGATACCCGCGCGAGGAGCTGGCGGCACTGGCGAATCCGGTGGCGGAGCTGTTTCGCATCGAACAGAGCCGTGACTGGCGGGAGGTTCAGGCGGGGTTTGACCGCTTGCGGCAAACGATTCCGCCGGGCGAGGATTCGTTGCGGCGGGCGTTTGGAACCTGGCTGAAAAAAGTAGTCCTGCCGCGTCTCGGACGGCCTCCGGAAGAGGCCTCCGACGGAACGACTCTGGAGGAAGGAACAACCATGTTGCTGGACAGCATCGACCGTTGGACCCGCGAGACCCGGGAAGAGGGGCGCCAAGAGGGGCTTCAGAAAGGGCGCCAGGAATGGGGAGCCCGGATGTTGCTCCGGCAACTCCGCTTGAAGTTCGGTCCCTTAGCGCCCGAGGTTGAAGAGCGGGTGAGCTCGACGGATGCGGACCGTCTCCTGGAGTGGAGCGAGAGGGTGTTGACGGCGGAGCGGCTCCAGGACGTCTTCGGAGACTGAGGGGCTGGACGACGGGGGATCGGACGCGGGAGAATGGCGGAGCCCGATCCCCACCACAAGCGCCGTCCCCAATGATCGACCTCCTCCCCGAACAGAAGACGCTCCCTCACAGCGAGGAGTCGGAGCGGGCCGTGCTCGGCGGGGTGCTGCTCGATCCGACCATCCTGCCCACGATCTCGGGCCGGCTCAGGACCGAGGACTTCTACCACGAGCGCAATCAGACGCTGTACCAGGCGATGCTCGACCTGCAGGAGGAGCAGGTGGAGATCGACCTGCGGACGGTACAGGCGAAGCTGGAGCAGCGGGGGCAGTTCGAGCAGGTGGGCGGGCTCAGCTATCTGACCGGCCTGGACCTCGACCTGCCGGACATCGGGCGGATCGACACCTATGTAGAAATCATCAAGGAGCGGTCGGTCCGCCGGCGGCTGATCCAGATGTCCGGGCAGATCATCCGCAACTGCCTGGATGGGGGCCTGGAGGCGCAGGAGGCGCTAGGGAGGGCGGAGCAGGCGATCCTGGGGCTGGGAGAGGAGGCGATCCAGCGCGGCTTCGCCCAGCTCTCGCACGTGCTCCACACGACGCTGGAAGAGCTGGAGGAACGCCCCGGCTCGATGCTCACCGGGGTGCCCAGCGGCTTCCTGGATTTCGACCGCATCAGCCAGGGGCTCAACCGGGGGAACCTGATCATCATCGCCGGCCGCCCCGGCATGGGCAAGACGAGCTTCGCGCTCAACGTGGCCCAGCACGTGGCCATCCGCGAGGGCAAGGCGGTGGGCATCTTCTCGCTGGAGATGAGCCAGCAGGAGCTGGCGCTGCGCATCCTCTGCTCGGAGGCGGACATCTCCTTCTCCCGCCTGCGCTCGAACCGGGTGTCGCAGAAGGAGTGGACGCGGATCATCCAGACGGTGCGCGGCATCGGCGACGCGCCTCTCTTCATCGACGACTCGCCCAACCCGACGCTCCTGGAGGTGGCTTCGAAGTCCCGGCGCCTCAAGGCGGAGCGCGGGCTCGCCTTGATCGTGCTCGACTACCTCCAGCTCATGCAGGCGGGCGGGCGCTACGAGAACCGCAACCTGGAAATCGCCGCCATCAGCCGGGGCATGAAACAGCTCGCCAAGGAGCTGGAGATCCCCGTGGTCGCTCTCTCCCAACTCTCCCGGCAGCCGGAACGGCGGGGGAGCGACCATCGTCCACAACTTGCTGATTTACGTGAAAGCGGATCCATTGAGCAGGACGCCGACATGGTGGCGTTCATCTATCGCGATGAGGTCTATACCCCGACGGACGAGAACAAGGGGCTCGCGGAGTTGATCATTGCCAAGCACCGGAATGGCGAGACGGGCACGGTGGAGCTGGTGTTCCTGGGGGAGACCACCAGCTTCCGCAACCTCGACCGGCATGGAATGGAATCGAGTGGCGCTCCCTTCTGAGGCCGGCTCACCGGTCGAGGGGGCGCCGGGGGTGGACGACCTCGAGGCCGCCCTGCGTCCGGCGTGGGTGGACGTGGATCTCGCCGCCCTGGAGCACAACCTGGCCCGGGTGCGCGGCCGGCTCAGAGACTCCGGCGCCCTGGCGATGGCGGTGGTCAAGGCGGATGCCTACGGTCACGGCGCCATGGGCGTGTCGCGGGCGCTCGAAGCCGCCGGAGTGGACTGGCTGGGCGTGGCGCTCCTGGAAGAGGGCGCCGAGATCCGCCGCGCCGGGGTGGAGCTGCCGATCCTGGTGCTGGGCACGGCCCGGCCTTCCAAGATCGCCCTTTATCGCCGCTACCGGCTGACGCCCACGGTCTCCTCGATCACGGAGCTGGCCCTCTGGCGGGACTGGACCGCCGGGCAGGCGGAGGCGCAGCCCATCCACCTGAAGGTGAACACGGGCATGGGCCGCCTCGGCGTGGCCCTGGAGGAGGTGCCGTGGGCGCTGGAGATGCTCCGGGGCCACCCGGGCCTCCGGCTCGCGGGCCTGCTCTCCCACTTCGGCGACGCGGACGACCTCGGGAGCCCGCGCAACGATCTCCAGGCGGAACGCTTCGCGGCTGTGCTCGGCCTTCTCACGGAGGAGGAGCGTGGGCGGACGATCGTCCACATGGCCAACAGCGCCGCGGCCCTGCACCGCCCGGAGAGCCGGCACGCGCTGGTGCGGCTGGGGATCGCCCTCTATGGTCTCGATCCCGTCGAACAGCCGGGCGACCTGCGGCCGGTCATGTCGGTACGGGCGCGTGTCGTCCAGGTCCGGGAGGTGCCGGCGGGCACGCCGGTTTCCTATGGCGGGCGGACGGTGACCCGGCGGCGGAGCCGCATCGCCGTGGTGCCCGTGGGCTATGCTGACGGCTACGCCTGGCGGCTGACGGGCAAGGCCGAGGCCCTGGTGCGGGGCCGGCGGGTGCCGATCGCCGGTTCGGTTACGATGGACATGACCCTGCTCGACGTGACCGAGGCCGGAGCGGAGCTGGGGGACGAGGTGGTGCTGCTCGGGCGCCAGGGCCAGGAGGAGATCCCGGCCACGGAGCTGGCGGCCCACGCCGGCACGATCTCGTGGGAGATCCTGTGCCATCTGGGATTACGGCTGCCGCGCCGCTATGTGCGCGAGGGCAAGGTGGAGGAGCTGATGTCGCGGTTTTCGCGGGAGGATTCTTGAGGGTGCCGAGCGGCCTGGAGCGCTACTTCGACCAGATGGGACGTTTCGTCCAGATGGTCGGACGGGTGTTCGCCTGGACGCCCCGGCCGCCCTATGACTGGCGGGAGCTGTTTCGCCAGATGGTGAAGGTGGGGGTCAACTCCCTGCCCGTGGTGCTGCTGACGGCCATGTTCACGGGCATGGTGCTGGCCCTCCAGACGTTCACGGTGCTGGCCCGCTTCAACGCCGAGAGCTTCGTGGGATCGCTGGTCGCCCTGTCTATGGTGCGCGAGCTGTCCGCCGTGCTGACGGGCCTGATCGTGGCCGGCCGCGCCGGCTCGGCGATGGGCGCGGAGCTGGGCACCATGCGGGTGACCGAGCAGATCGACGCCCTGGAGGTGATGGCGACCGACCCCGTTCACTACCTCGTGGTGCCCCGGGTGTGGGCCTCCACGATCATGCTGCCGCTGCTGGTGGTCGTCGGCAACGGCATCGGCATCTTCGGCGGCTATCTGGTCTCGGTGGTGCTGATGCAGGCGAACCCCGTGTCCTACATCGACCGGACGTGCCAGTACATGGACCTGAACGACCTCTTCTCGGGCCTCATCAAGGCGTCGGTCTTCGGCTTCCTCCTCGCCGTGATCGGTTGCCAGCAGGGCTTCTACACCACGGGCGGCGCCGAGGGCGTGGGCCGTTCGACCACGGCGGCCGTGGTGGTGGCGTCGATCGCGATCCTCATCTCGGACTTCTTCCTGACGCGGTTGCTCTTCTGATGGCGGACCGTAATTCCAAGATCCACGTCCGCGACCTACGGAAGTCCTTCGGTTCCAAGCAGGTGCTGGACGGGGTGGACCTCGACGTGGCCCCGGCCGAGTCGCTGGTGATCATCGGCGGCTCGGGCACGGGCAAGAGCGTGCTCCTGAAGCACGTCATCGGCCTCTTGAAGCCCGACGCCGGTACGGTCGAGGTAGACGGCACGGCCGTCGAGAAGCTCGGCAACCGGGAGATCACGGAGTTCCGGCGCAAGTTCGGCATGGCCTTCCAGGAAGGGGCCCTGTTCGACTCCATGACGGTGTGGCAGAACGTGGCGTTCCCCTTGCAACGTTTGAAGAAGATGTCGCGTAGTGAGATCAAGGACCGGGTGGAGGAGTGCCTGACCATGGTGCGTCTGGAGGGAGTGGGGGAGAAGCTCCCGTCGCAGCTTTCGGGCGGCATGCGCCGCCGGGTGGGGTTCGCCCGCGCCGTGGCCCACGAGCCGGAGATCCTGCTTTTCGACGAGCCCACGACCGGCCTCGACCCCATCACCACGGCCCTCATCGACGAGGTGATCCTGGATCTCAATGACCGGTTGAAGACCACGACGCTCACCATCACGCACGACATGGAGAGCGCCTTTCGGATCGGCGACCGGATCGCCATGATCTACAAGGGTAAGATCATCGCGGAGGCGCCACCCCAGGAGTTCCGGAATCTGGAGGATCCCCGGGTACAGCAGTTCATCCACGGCAAGGCGGAGGGGCCGCTCTCCGCAGATGAGCCTCAGCGCGAGCCGCGGGATTCGCGAGACGGCTTGAGAAGGAACGCGGGCCCGAACCGCCTCTGAGGCGGAATATTCGGGCGGGATATTCGGGTGGAATATTGGAGACGTCATGAAATCACTGGCCAAAGTCGGGCTCTTCGCGACTCTGTGTCTTATCGTCCTGGGGGTCCTGATCTGGAAGATCGAGGACCTGAACCCGTTCAGCGTCCAGGGGCAGCGCCTCGACGCCATTTTCAAGTCCGTGGCCGGCCTGGACGACAAGGCGTCCGTGCGGATCGCGGGCGTGCGCGTGGGCCGGGTGGACGGCGTGGGGCTGGAGGGCAACCAGGCCCGCATCACCCTGGCGCTCGACAAGCCGCTGCCGCTCACCCAGGGCACCACGGCCCGCATCGCCAGCCTTGGCATGCTGGGGGAGAAGTACGTCGAGCTCGTCCCCGGCCCGCCCAACGCTCCGGCGCTGCCGCCGAACGCCGTGCTCATCGGCACCACGCCGCCGGGCTTCGACGAGGCGATCGAGAAGATCAACAACATCGGCTCCTCGATTCAGCAGCTCACGGGCTCGCTCGCCGGCGGCGATGTCGGAGGGAGCATGAACCGGCTGTTCGAGGACATCCGCCTGACCAGCGCCGAGATCCGCGCCCTGATCGCGGAGAACCGGGCCAACGTGGGCTCGACCGTCCGCAATTTCGATCAGGTGAGCGCGACCCTCGCCCGCGAGCTGCCGCGCCTGGCGGACCAGATGAACCGCGCCCTCGACCAGATCTCCGCCGTGGTCGCGGAGAACCGGGGCGACTTGAAGGGCAGCATGGGCAACATCCGCGAGTTGACCGAGAAGCTCCAGACCTCGGCCGACAACCTGAACCAGATCACGGGCAAGATCGCGAGCGGCGAAGGGACGATCGGCAAGCTGGTCAACGACGAAAAGGCCTATAACGATCTCACCTCGACCCTCGACAGCATCAAGGGCGGCGTCGAGACTCTGAGCGGTACGCTCGGGGCCGTCAACAAGTTCAAGATTGACCTCGACATGCAGGGCTACTACCTGGAGAACCCCGAGGAGTCGCAGAGCAGTCTCAAGGTCGACATCGATCCTCAGGACGCCAAGCACCTCTACCGCGCGGGCATCGCCAGCGGTCCCTACGGCAAGCGCCGGGAGAAGACGGAGACGGTCACCGTCACCGGTCCGGACGGCATCCCCGTGACCACGACCACGACCAAGCTGACAACGGACAAGTCCTACAGCGCCACGGCCCTCTTCGGCTTCAAGGCGCCCTACGACGCGCGCCTCTTCGCGGGCCTCATCGAGGGCACCGGCGGCGCCCAGGTGGACTACCCCTTGCCCGTCTTGGACCGCAAGCTCCTCGTCTCCTTCGAAGCCTTCGACTTCAACCGTCCGAACGATCTATCCCCCCGCCTGCGCCTGACGGGGAGATATCAATTCCATCCCAATCTCTATCTGATCGGCGGCTACGACGATCCGCTGGAGAACGAATCGTTTTTCCTGGGTGGCGGGATCCGGTGGAGCGACGAGAACATCAAGTATCTGCTCGGACTGGCGGGAGGGGCGTTGGGGCGGTAAGACAACCTTCGTCAGCCCTGCCCTCGCAACCTCTCCAACTCGGCCCGAAGGCGCGCCGCCTCCTCTTCCGCGGACTGGGCGCGCCGGGCGAGCTCTCGGGCCTCTTCGCCGCGTAGCAGTGGCTGACCGGTGCCGGTGTCAATCAGGCGCAGACGGGAGTCTTCCATCCGGAAGGTCAATCCGGTCGTGGAGCTCTGAACAGAATTTTTATCGCCCGGAGCCATCGACACATAGGAGTCACCTACGAGGCGAAAGCCCCGAACGCGGGGATCCAGATAGTCACCGAGGGGATCGTAGAGAAGGTACTCCTGGATGCCGAGCTGCTCGTAGAGCGCCTTTTTCGATCCGAGGTCCTTCTTTCGTGTATCCGCCGAGGTGACCTCGATGACCAGGGACGGCGGCCGCTCTTCCTCCCAGAGCTTGTAGATCCGCCGCTTCCTTTTAGGAATGCCGAAGACCACGAATACGTCCGGAGCCACGACATGCTCGGGAGCCCCCTCGACGTAGTAGAGGAACATGTCTCCTCCCACGTAGACGTCCTGGGCATCGCGAAAGCGGTCTTTCAAGGCCTCGATGAGGTAGATCGTCTCCTCAAGGTGGAATTCTGTCTCCGCCATCGGATTACCGTCGGACTCGGGATAGTAGGTGTCGTCGCGCCGGAGAGGAATCGCGTTCATACGTGCCGTCCTTTCTCCAACAGGTGCCCGGATTAGAGCACATGGTCCCGCTGGAGGCAATAAGGGAAGTGTAGCATGGGGAGCGTGGGGCCCCCGGGGCGGCCCCACGGTTCTCCTCACCGTCCGGTTATCGTGGTCGTGTGGGATCCCGATCCAATATTTCCCACGCTGTCCGTCACGTCCGCTCTGAGAATGTAGGTCTCCGTGACACCGGGTGCAGGTGCACAGATCCACTGCCAATAGGTGGTGCCATTCGTCTTGAAAACATTATTGAGGTAGATCTTGGTCGCGTAGGCCGGGGTGCCGTTGGAAGTGCTCACGCTCCAGGAGATCTGGAGACAGATCCCCGTGTAGAGATTGAGGCTGGAGGCGTGGGTGGAGGTGACCGTAACCTGGAGGGGCACCGGAGGCACCGGGCAAATGTAGTTATTGACGTCCTTGGAGTAGGACGTGGCATTCGGAGTGTAGCTCGTCACGCTTGAAAAACCTCGCGAGTCACAAGAGATTCCACCGCTACTCTGGGCGTATGCGCTCGCGCTGACGTTTGATCCGTAGCGATAGCCATCAACCATCGTTTGGTTCGTCGGGGCGCCGTTCACCGTGGTGCTGGCGGTGGCCATTGCATAAACCTCGCCGGAATAGTTGCATTCGGGGGAGGAACTGAAGCTCGAGCTAGCGCTAGCCTTGGTGCCCTGAACGTCGGTCCTGGGACTCGCGTCCGCATTGTAGGCCAGGCTGAAGGTGCAAGAACCCTTCGCGATCCCCGTTAACCCTCTTGCCTCGGTGGCCCGGGCTCGCTGAATCACCTGAAGGGTGCTCGCGATCTGCTTTCGGTGATTCCGGATGACTTTCTGGAGCTCGGGCGTCGGGTTGGCCTGAAACATGGCTCGAAGCTCCCGGAGCTGATTCCGCAGGACCTGGAGCCTCCAGCGGAAGCCTTCGGTGCCGTAGGCGAACGTCTCGACCTCACCGGTTCTCAACTCGCGCTGCAGGACGCCGTCCTGCACAATCCTCCATCCCTCGCTCTCCATTTTGAGCAGCGCGTCGCTTTCGATGTCTCGATGCTCCTGAGCGAGGCTTGGGCTGGAGATGCCGATCAGAGATAGGAGTAATAGGAAAACCGGGAGAGATAAACGCTTCGACATGTGTACTTCCTCCAACGAGGGAAACCGCTGGCCTCCATGACCGAGCGAGGGGTGAGGCCAGGGTTTTACAGGGGAAAAAGAGATACGTCAATCTTTTTCTAAAATCTTGAAGGGATCCCCCAGAACGTCCCGTTGCCGGATCCGGGGGATGATTTCCGTCTGCTTCAGTGCACGAAGTACTGAATCCACCTGAACTCGGCGGTCAGCGGGCCGGTGTAGCTGAAGGGGCCGAGCCAGCCGTCCACCCCGATACCAGGCCAGAGGTTCACCATGATCTTTCCGGGGACTGTTGGCAGCGGACCGCGTGAGCCCGTCTCGGTGTGGACCAGGACGTCGTCCACGTACCACTTGATGGAGCCCGGATCCCAGACGATGGCGTAGTTGTGGAAATCCGCCGCGGCATCGAAGCCGAGGAGGATCACCGTCTCGTGGCCGCCGACACCGTCCGTGAAATAGTTGGTCTGGAGCCGGGTCGTGTCCTTGCCCAGGATCTCCACGTCGATCTCGTGCCAGGGATTGTCGTTGTAGGTGAAGAAACCCGTGACGACTCCCGAGCCCTTCGCGGCCTTCAACCGCGTCTCGAATTTTCCGTAACCGTAGACGTCGCGGGTACGGTACTCGCCGGAGGCGTAGGGCTTTCCGGAGCAGCCGGCGGAACAGGTGCTGTTGTCGAGGGTCAGGGTCATGCCGCCGCCCGCCATCGTGACGTGGTCCGCCCGCCAGCCGCAGTTGAACGGCGCCCCGTTCGTCCAGCCGTCCGCCTTCTGCCAGCGGACGCTGTCATAAGTGTCCAGCGGCTCGAAGAACGTGCCGCCGAGCGCGTGGACAACTCCTGGAAGGCCGAGAGCGAGCAAGGCCGCGAGGGCAAGGCAACGGGTGAAGGGCAGGTCTTTGAGAGGGTTTCTATGGGAGCGCATGCTGGATCTCCTTGTTGGCTGGAGTGAATCGTTCACTCCAGGCCCGAGGAGGACAGCAGGTTTCGTTCCAGATACTTTCCCTTTTTCATGAATAAGAGGGGTGAAAATAGGACTATGGGCAAGGGCTCGAACGGGCCGGACGTGGCGGATCAGCAGATCCGGACGGTGACCTTGGAGTAGTCGGTCATCGTACCCGAGCAGGTATAGGTGCCCCTGCAGGAGTTATCGACACAGCGGCCGACGACCGTCGAGTAGGTGGCGTCCGAGTAGAAGGTCTCGGTCTCGATGACGCCGTAGGCGAAAGCCGGCCTGGGCGAGATCAGGGTGGGGAAGGCGGCGAAGATTCCCAGCAGACCGAACAGCGCCAGTCCGCGGAGCTTGGTGGTTCTTCTCATTGGCAGTCTCCTTTCAGGAAAGACGGAAGCCGCGTCCGCCCATTCGAGTCCTACTCTCCAGGTGCCGGATGCCGGGCCTGGCGCGCCGGTCTACAGCACCGGCTCCATCCCGGTGATCCTCTGGAAGGCCTGGACGTAGCGCTCCAGCGTGCCCCGCACCACGTCCTCGGGCAGCTCGGGAGGCGGCGACTCCTTGTCCCAGCCGGACTCGTCGAGCCAGTTGCGGACGTACTGCTTGTCGAAGGAGGCGGGCTCCTGGCCGGGGAGCCAGTTGGCGAGCTCCCAGTAGCGGGAGGAGTCGGGGGTCAGGACCTCGTCGATCAGCAGCAATTCGCCGGTGTCCAGGGCGTGCCCGAACTCGAACTTGGTGTCGGCCAGGATGAGGTTCCGCTGGGCCGCGCGGCTGGCTCCCTCGTGGTAGAGGTCGAGGGTCAGGCCGCGCAGGGTCTCGGCGAGGTCCGGACCGAGGGCGGCAGCGACGGTGGCGAAGTCGACGTTCTCGTCGTGCCCCTGCTCGGCCTTGGTGGCCGGGGTGAAGAGGGCGTAGGGGAGCTGGCTCGCCCGCTCCAGGCCCGCGGGCAGGGGGATGCCGCAGACGGTGCCGTCCTTCACGTACTCGCGGTAGCCGCTGCCGGCCAGGAAGCCGCGGGCCACGCACTCGAAGGGGACGACGCGCGCCTTCCTCGCCAGCACGGCGCGGCCCCGCAGCAC
>CAXTNS010000180.1:251-10924 GCA_964245465.1 uncultured Thermoanaerobaculia bacterium | reverse complement strand
AGCAGACCTTCACCCGTGGACCATAAGGGTCGGTCTGTTTGACGCACTACACTAGCATCGCCCCCAATACAAGGGAGGGAACCATGTCCCCGCAACCGTCCAAGCCGGCTGTCGCCTCGCCGCATTCCCTCAACCATCCTCTGCGCTTCCACGCTCCCCACATCCATCTGGCCCCGGCTTTCGGCAGCGACTGGTTCGGCCGGAAAGCGGAGGCCTTCGCCCGCTTCTTCGGGACTCCGGTCTTCCTGATTGCCCAGACGGTGCTGGTCGCGGCCTGGATCGCCTTCAATGCCTGGGGACTCGCCCACTTCGATCCCTACCCGTTCATCCTGCTCAACCTGGCCTTCAGCACTCAGGCCGCCTATGCGGCGCCCCTGATCCTGCTCGCCCAGACGCGCCAGGCGGACCGCGACAGGGCCATGTCCGATGCCGACGCTCAGCACCGGGAAGCCCTGTCCACCGCGAGCCTCGAACGGCAGGAGATCGCCACCCGCCTGCAGGAACAGATCCTCCAACTCCTGGAACAGAACACCGAGTTGACTCGGATCACCCGCGAGCTCACGGAGAGGATCGAAACGCTGGCCCAGAAGATCCATGACCACACATGCGTCTCCTGAAATAACCAGCCCACCGGGTATCCCTGTGGTGAAGCGGCCCTGAAGCTCCCCTCTATGATAAATTAGCGAGTTCAGAGGACAGGGATGGATTTCGCAAGCAATGGCCATCGTGCGATTCCGCGCGGCGGCGTTCTCATTGGAGGATGTCTCATGAGGAACAGCGATTCAAGCTTTTGGCGCCTCGCCTGGAAGGTCGCCGGCTGTTGCGGGCTTGCCATCCTGGCCTTGATCCCCCTCCGTCCAGCGGCGGCCCAGGAGCCCACCCCACCGGCGGACCAACAGGATGATCAACAGGCCAAGCCCGAGGAGAGCCCGACGGAGAAGGTGACGGAAGAGATCACCGTGACGGCGACGTTGCGCGAGGAGAAGGTCCAGGACGTGCCCTTCTCCGTGGCGGCCCCGAGCGAAGAGGAGCTGAGGGAACGGGGTGTCGAGTCCATCGAGGGCATCGCCCAGAGCACTCCGGGCTTCACCGTGCAGAACCTCGGCCCCGGCCAGAGCCAGGTCGCCGTCCGCGGCGTCTCCTCGGGCCAGATCGTCCGCGACCAGCCGGGCGTCAAGGAGCAGGTCGGTGTCTATCTCGACGACTCGGGCATCTCCCTCTCGCTGTTCACACCGGACATCGACCTCTTCGACATGTCGCGCGTCGAGCTGCTGCGCGGCCCCCAGGGCACGCTGTTCGGCGCCGGCTCGGCGTCGGGTACCCTCCGCTACATCACCAACCAGCCCAAGCTCGGCCAGAGCGAGACCGTGGCCGAGCTCACCGCCAACACCCTGACCGACGGCGAGCCCGGCGGCAGCGCCAAGGTCGCCGTCAACGCTCCGCTCGGCGACAAGGCAGCCCTGCGCGTCACCGCCTTCTTCAACAACTTCGGCGGCTTCGTCGACGCCGTCCAACCCAACCTGAGCATCAAGGAAGACGTCAACAGCGGCGACCGTGCCGGAGGCCGGGTGGCCTTGAGGTTCCAGCCGAACGACCGGCTGACGATCACGCCGCGGGTCCTCTACCAGGAAGTGAACACGGACGGCTGGAACCGCGAGGACGCGTTCAACATCCTCGGCAACCCCTTCACGACGACCCGGCCGGCGGTCGATCTGGGCGAGCGGGAACAGTTCATCCAGTTCGAGGAGCCGTTCAGCGACGAGTTCCTGCTCACCGACCTCAACATCAACTACACCTTCGGAAACCTGGCCCTGACCTCGATCACCTCCTACACGGATCGCGACGTCCTGGTCGTCCGCGACGCCACGGCGCTGACCTCCAGCATCACCGGCGGCAGCATCGGGCTGCCGGAGAACGTCTACACCCTCAACGCGCCGCTGGACGACGCGACCACCGCGAAAGTGTGGACGCAGGAGCTCCGCCTCGGCGGCAAGCGGGACCGGCTGGATTGGGTCACCGGGCTCTTCTACGGCACGATGGACCGCGACTACGGTCAGAGCCTCCTCGTCTCGGGCTTCGAAACCCTGAGCGGCATCCCCACCCAGGGGCGCTTCGGCGCCGCGCGCGACGTTCTCTACTTCTCGGACCTGAGCTACGAGATGGATCAGTTCGCGCTCTTCGGCGAGGCCACCTGGGCGGTCAACAACCGCCTCGACCTGACAGGCGGGCTGCGCTACTACGACTTCAAGGAAGACCGCGTGCAGACGTTCGACGGCATCTTCGCCGATCCCGGAACGAGCACGGGCTCGACCTCCGCGACCGGCTTCGCCCCGCGCCTCATCGCGAGCTTCGCCGTCCGCGAGGGCACGAGGCTGAACGCCCAGGTGTCCAAGGGCTTCCGGCTCGGCGGCATCAACGATCCCCTCAACGTTCCTCTCTGCACCCCCCAGGACCTGGTCACCTTCGGCGGGCGCGACGAGTGGGAAGACGAAGAGGTCTGGAACTACGAGGTCGGCACCAAGTCCACCCTGAGGGGCGGCCGGGGAACTTTCAACGTCGCGGCCTATTACATGGACATCGATAACCTCCAGGCGACGGTGACCGCCGGCTCGTGCTCCTCCCGTGTGATCTTCAACGTCCCCAAGGCGCGGAGCACCGGCCTCGAGCTCGAGTGGACGGCCGCGCCGACCGACAGCTTCGACTTCGCCATCGCCGCCAACTACGGGAAATCCGAGCTGCGGTCGACCCTGACCTCGACCGACGCGTCCGGCAACGTGCAGGTCGTCTCCGGCATCAAGTCGGGGAACCGGCTGCCGACCGTCCCCGAATTTCAGGCCTCGGCCACGGCAACTTATCAGTGGACGCTGAGCCAGAATTGGCTCGCTTATCTGACCGGCATCTACCAGTACGTCGGCTCGCGCTTCACGCAGATCGGCGATCAGGATCCGGCCTTCGGCCTCGTGAACCTGAACTCGTTCGGCGCCAACACGCTCGGCGGCCCGTTGACCCAGGGCACCTTCCGATTCAATCCTGAGCTGCCGGCCTACGACGTCGCGAACCTGCGCCTCGGATTCCTCGGCGGCCGGTGGGAGTTCGCGGTGTTCGTGAACAACCTGTTCGACGAGAGCGCCCGGCTGGCCATCGACCAGGAGCGCGGCACCCGGGCGCGCGTGGGCTACCTGGTGAACCAGCCCCGCACCTTCGGCATCACGACACGGATCAACGTCCGCTGATCGCGGAGACCGTCCCCTAGGTGGGACCGGGAGGTGGCTGCCCCAAGCCACCTCCCGGGTGAAACTCACATCGGTTGTCAAAGAGCCGCGGGTCCCTTGAGTCAATTCTCGGAGCTTCCATTTCAACCCAGGAAATCAGATTATGGGATATCCAGCTTTTCTGTCTGGAATCAAAGTCCAGCGATTCCATACTCCAGGCCGTCATCCCTATTCCCGAAGAATGAGAGCCCATTCTCGAATCCACTGGATTCTGCCGCCAGAGCGTTCATTTCGAAACTCAAATTCACTCGTTCCACGGCAAAAGCATTGAGATCAAGTCCGTAATCCACTGGATTTCAAACCCGAATCCACTGGATTCCGTGTTCGAGATGAATGCTTCGAGACTCGAAGCCGCTGGATTCCGCTCTCGAAATGAATGCTTTTGGCCAGAATTCACTGGATTCCATTTCCGAATCCACTGGCTTCTGACCTTGAAGAGACTTCCTCCAAGTCAGAATCCAGTGGATTCCAAACTCGAAACGAGAGCACCGGGAGCCAAATTGCGCGTTTCGCTCGCAAAATGGCGAGACCCTATCGGCAACAAAGAAGGCCTGCCCCGAGAATGCCGCCATTCTGGCAGTAAGTTCTCCCTATTGGATAGAGGAGGGAGTTTCTTCCAGGCAATTCGGCCGAACCAAGCACCGTCGCCGGCCAAGGTGTTTAGCAGCTTGAAGCCTGGCGGAGGTGCTTCGAGTTTCTCCATATCACTAACAGCAATAATGGGAGCAGCAGGCTGGTTCGGGATTGGCCGATGCCGACGCCGGGCTACTCAGGCTCGATACGTCCCAGAGCCTCGTCGGTTGCCAACTCAAGCTCATCGATCTCCTTCTCGGTGAGGCACGTATTCGGGTGTCGAGAGCATTCTTCGGCACAGCCCGCATCTGAAATGCAAGAGCCACCGAGTCTTCAGGGAGACCCTGCTTCGGAGAAGGTTGTACAATCGCCGTTCCTGCCAGATTGGCCCTATCCAGATTGGTGGTCAGTGGAATAACGAGAACTGACTGAAGGACCCTTGTGAGGGCATCACTTTGCCAAATGATCACTGGCCGGCGGCCGGTCTGCTCTCGCGGGCGGTAGGGGCCAAGGTCTGCCCACCACACCTCGCCCCGTCTCAACGATGGTCCTCTTTGTCCAGCGCGCCGGCCCAGTTGGCAAGACCTTGTTCAGCAAGCGCCCGATCTTCTTCTGCCCCGCTCTTGGCCAACCGCTCGAAGTCCCAGCGCTTCGGATCTGGGTGGCGGACCACGATCAGCGCCACACGTTCTCCCGGCGTGAGGGCCAAGGGCGCCTCCGGCTTGAGCAGACCTTCTTCGTAGCGGGCTTCGATAAATCGCATGGCGTAATGCTAGCACGGTAGGCGTTCATGTCCGGGCGGACTCGCGCCAAACCGGACGCGTCAGGCAGGTCGGCCCACCCTCGGCCTTGAGGGAGATCTCCTCCGGCAAGAGGTACCACCTAAGGGTACGGCGCGCAACGCGGCGGCACGCCTCGGATTCTCGTCGTCGACGACAGTGAAGACGCCGCGGAGTAGGAGAATGCTTGAAGGCTTCGCGGTGGCTGCCTTTTTCATCCGGCGGGCTCCAACAGCCACCGCCACGCCGGCACGATGCGAACTGTCCGTTCACCAACCTCGGCAGTGCCTTCTTCCCTCAACGTGATCACGGTGGCTTTCTCACAGGAGGTCTCTTTCATGCCTTCCTCCAAGGCCCGGATCTCGCGCTGGCGCGTCGCAGGGGCTTCCAGGCCGGCGCAGACCTGGATCAGCTCACGGGCGCCTCTGGAGTCTTCGGCCAAGAAATCGACTTCGTAGCCGGAGCGGGTCGTGACGTAGCCCAGGGACCAGCCGCGCCGCCGGAGCTCTAGATAGACCGCGGTCTCCAGAAGATGGCCCAGATCTTCAGAGGCCCGGAAGGAGAGCGCGGACGGGAGCCCGGGATCGATCGGATAGCACTTCCGGGGATTGACTTGGCGGACTCGGACGGAGGAGGACGCGATGGGGACCGTGAACAGCAGGAAGCTGTCCTCCAAGTGAGCCAGGTATTCGTATAAAGTGTCCTTGCCTACTTTGACCCCTTGCGACTTGAGGTCGTTGAACAGCTTGCTGACGCTGAACCGGCCAGCCGGTCTTGCCAGCAGGCTTCGCTCCAGATAGCGCAGGGCCTGGAGGTTGTCTACGCCGTGGCGCTCGACGACGTCGCGGAAAATCACCATGTCCACGTACTCCTGGAGCACGCGAACTCGAAGGTCTTGTGGGATCGCTTGGACCTCCGGGAATCCCCCAGTCTCCAGGTAATGCTTGAACCGTTGCTCCAGCAGGGAGCGTGCCCTCGCTCCCGGTGGCCAAGCCGCGGGCGGCTCCAACCCCTCATGGCGCAAGGATTCCGCGAAGCTGAACGGAAGGAGCTCGGTGGCCAAGCTCCGTCCCCGCAGACTGGTGGCGATCTCTCGGCTGAGGAGCCGGGCCGAGGAGCCGGTCAGGATCAGGGACAGCTTCTCCGTGTCGAGCAGCCGGCGGACGAAGGTCTCCCAGCCTCGGACGTTCTGGATTTCATCGAAAAAGAACCAGCACGGTTGCTCGCGGCTGGCAGGGAACCGGCGATAGAACGCTTCGATGATCCCGGACAGGTCTGACGTTTCCAGAGGAAGGAGCCGCTCGTCCTCGAAGTTTAAATAGAGGAGGCGGCTACGGTCGATCCCCTGCGCCAGCAACTCCCCGATCTGCTGGTAGAGGAACCAAGTCTTGCCCGACCGGCGCATCCCGACAACTACGTCCGCCTTGCCCGGAAGCGACGGGAGCAACAGGCTCCGGGGAGTCACCCTCGGAATCTCCCGCTCCTGGAAGTCCGCGATCAGAGCTTCGATGACTGCGGCGCGTCCTTCTTGTCCTTCCATGAAGGATAGATTAGACGATATTTGTCCTTCCTGGAAGGACAAATCCCGGCTTCATGCCCCGGCAGACTCCCGCCACACCGGTCGCGTCAGACACGTCGGCCCTCCCTCCGCCTTGAGGGAGATCTCCCGCCCCCGGTAGGTCCTCACCTCGCATCCCGCCTCCTCCAGCCGGCGGCGAGTCACGGGGTTGCCTTCCAGCATCAGGAGCTTGCGCGGGGCGAGGGCCAGGACGTTGGGTCCCTGGGTAGGCCATTCCTCTTCCGGCACCTCGACGAGGCGGACACCCCGGTCTTGCAGCAGCTTCCAGAAGGGGACGGCCAGGAGCTGCGGATAGACCACCGCGAGGTCGTGGTCCACCATGCTGATCAGGGAGAGGAGATGAAGGCAGGCCTCGGGGCCGCCGAAGTAGGGCAGCTCGACGGGGATGACTTCGACTCCCAGGGGATCCAGGATCTCCCGGAGCTGGCGGAGCCCCTCGGCGTTGGTGCGGAACCCCTGGCCCGCGGCCAGGGTGTGGCGGTCGATCCAGAGGAGGTCTCCGCCTTCCGCCGTGGCCTCGCCCTGGAGAGCCCCGAGGATGGGGACGCCGATCTCCTGGAGACGGCGGCCCAGGGTTTCCTCCTCGCCCCGGCGCAGGGGCTTGCCCATCCGCAGGAGGACCGTGCCGCGCTCCGTGATGAGGACGGGGTCGAAGACGAAGATCGAATCCGCCCGGTCCGGCTGAGGCTCGGAGTGGTCGATCACCTCGGCGCCGGCTTCGCGCAGCAGGTCCACGAGGGTGTCGTGCTCGCGCCGGGCTTCTTCGAGATCGGGACGGGAGGTGTAGTGCCAGCGCGCCGGATCGGCGGTGCCGAAGGCCTCGTCCGGCCGGCGGACGAGGACCCTGCGCAGAGGGGAGATCATGGATTGACAGCCGTAGGGTGTGGTCATGAGAGGGATGGAATCATAGCTGAGTAAGTCGGCCGGCAAGGATGCCGGCGGTCCCAGGGATTCATGCTACCTTCGGCCCTCCATGCCGTTGCGCGTCCACCCGGACAACTCCCGCTATTTCCAGGATGGCCGAGGCCGCGCCATCTACCTCACCGGCTCCCATCATTGGGACGTCCTGGTGGACAACGGCGAGCGGCCCCGCGGTTTCGATTTCGAGGGGTACCTGGACCGCCTCGAATCCTGGGGCCACAACTTCATCCGGTTCTGGGCGCACGAGGCGTGGACGCACGATCTCCATCCCCGCCCGTGGCTGCGCACAGGCCCCCGCTTCGACCTGACGCGCTTCAATCCCGAGTACTTCGAGCGGCTTCGCCAGCGGGTCGCCCGGGCCGGCGAGCGGAGCTTCCACGTCTCCGTGATGCTGTTCAACGGCTGGTCGATCCATGACAAGGGCGAGGGGAATCCCTGGGACCACCATCCTTTCAACCGGCGCAACAACGTCAACGGCGTCGACGGCGATCCCGACGCCCGGGGAGAAGGCTTGGACGTGCACACCCTGCGCGTCCCGGCCATCACCCGATTGCAGGAGGCCTATCTGGAAAAAGTCGTGGAGACGGTGGGCGATCAGGACCACGTCCTCTGGGAGATCTCGAACGAGAGCCCCCGGGAGTCCCGCGACTGGCAGTACCACCTGATCCGCCACCTGCGAAGCGCCGACCGCGGCCGGCACCTCATCGGCATGACGGCCTGCTTCCCCGGCAACCGGAACGCGGATCTGTTCCAGAGCCCAGCGGACTGGGTCTCCCCTGGCAACAAAGGCGGCTGGCGCCGCGATCCACCCCCGGCGGACGGCTCCAAGGTGGTCCTGGTGGACACGGACCACCTCTGGGGGATCGGCGGCGGCCCGGACTGGGTCTGGAAGACGTTCCTGCGGGGGCACCACCCCATCTACATGGACCCTCTCGACGGCGATCCCATCCGCGAGGCCACGCGCCGGGCGATGGGAGAGACCTTGCGCTACTCGAAGCGGATCGACCTCGCGGCGTGCGTGCTGGACCCGTCAGCCTACGCCCTGGTCAACCGGACTCAGGGACGAGAGGAGATCCTGGCCTGGCTGCCGGGAGGACAAGGACGCCTTGGCCTCACGGGAATCGAGGGGACGCTGGCCGCCGAGTGGCTGGAGCCCGGGACCGGCAGGACGGTGGACGGCGGAAAGATCGAGGGAGGGAGAAGGCAGCGCCTCTCGGCCCCCTGGAAGGGAGATGCGGTATTCCTGGCGCTGAGGTGAGGGGATTCTCTTCTCAGCAACGTTGAAAGGCCTGTGGCCGCCAATCAAGGTCGCCCGGCTTACAAAAATTCAGGAGTACCTCGTCATGAAAAAGCAGATCAAGAAGCTCACGCTGGCCAAGGAAACCCTTCGGCAGTTGGACGAGAAGGATGCCTTCCTCGTTCTCGGCGGGCAGAGCGGCAGCGTCTGTGGCAATCCCACCTGCAAGCAGGACTGTGGTCCCAGCGCCCTTTGCTAGAAGCTCGACCGGGGTGGGCGGTCCTGCGGCCGCCCACACAGATCCCATCTACGGCCGCCGGGCCGTGACGCGGTCGCGGCCGTTCTGGAAAACCAGCTTCCGAGAGCCCTGGTCGTCTTCGAAGCGGACACGAGTGATCCTGTCTTCCCGGAACACAGGGTCCCGCCAGCGCACCACGAAATCGCCGTCGCGGTGATACGACAGGTCTGCCTTCTGCCCGTCTCCCATCTGCAGGGTCAGTTCGTCCCCCTCCAGCCGCACGTGGATCGGCCCGTAGAGGCAGTCCTCATAACGGCCGGCGTAGCTCTCGAGCGGTTGCGGGGGCTTGGGAGCCTGGAGCGTCCCTGCCAGCAGGTCCTCCAGTGCCTTGCGCGCCTCCTCGCGCATCTTCGGCACGCGCGCCAGGGCCTCGGCGCTCCAGTCCCTGGGCGGGTAGCCAAGGTAGACGTCGAGGAGATAGGAGGCCCGCGCCCCATGGACGAAGGGCGCGGCCCAGGTATTGACCTGCACCACCACTCCGAGCTTCTCTTTGGGCAGGAGGGCCATGTAGGCGATCTGCCCGTTGCCGTTGCCGCTGTGCCAGAGCATCTTGTGGCCCCGGTAGTCCATGACGTTCCAGCCCATGCCATAGGCGGCGAAGAGCTCGACGAGCCGGGCCTCGCGCATGGCGGGCGTGGTGGGGATGATCACCTGGGGCGAGTGCGTTTCCTCCAGGTTGGCTTCGGAGACGATGCGCTTGCCGTCGACGACTCCGCCGGAGAGGTGGAGACGCATCCAGCGGGCCAGGTCGGCCACGCTGGACTGCACCGAGCCCGCGGCGGCGATGGCGGCGCGCTGGGTCTCCCGGCGGATGGGCCGCTGGACGCCGTCGATCCAGGCGTGGGGGGTGGCGTGATTGGGGATCTTCTCCACCTCCTCATAGCTGGCGATGGTTGAGCGCAGCCCCAGCGGCGTGATCAGGCGGTCGCGGATCAATGTCTCCCAGGATGCCCCGCCCGCGGAGGCAGCCGCCTCTCCCGCGATCGTGTAGCCGATGTTGTTGTAGACCATGTCGGCGCGGAAGGGGCTCGCCGCGTTCAGGCAGCGAGCCCGGCTCAGGACCTCGGGACGCTGGATGGCGGTGAGCAACCAGGAGACGTTGGCGGGCTCCAGTCCGGTACGGTGGGAGAGGAAGTCGCGCACGGTGGCGTGCTCGGTGAGGTACGGATCGCCGAGCTCCAGCTTGGGCAGGTGGCGGCGTACCGGGTCGTCCCATCCCATCTTTCCTTCGTCGACCAGGGTGGCGATCAGCGTCGCGGTGAACGACTTGGTCAGGGAGGCCGAGTCGAAGATGGTGTTCTCATCGACGGCGCCAGCCTTGCCGAGCTCGCGGACGCCGTACCCCTTGGCCGCGATGACGTCGCCTTGGACGACCGCCACGGCCATGCCGGGGATGTCCCAGTCGCGGAGCGCCTTGGACAGGTAGGCGTCGACCTCGGGCGGGAAATGCGGCGCAGCCGCCGGCTTCGCGGCTCCGCACCATCCAGGGGCGGCCAAGGCGATCAGAAACAGAAGGACTTCACGTCGCATGGATCGTTCCTTTCAGGGGCATGCCAAAAAATTGGCATCATGGAGAAAAAAGAGAGGCTCATCGCGTCCCAGCCTCAAGCTCCGCCAGCGCCTGCCGTACCGCCATGCGGGTGCCGCCGTGGGGATCGTCCGCCAGGGCTCTCAGCCCGGCCACGGCCTCGGATCCGCCGCGATGGGAGAGGTACTCCACCACTCCGATCCGCACCTGCCAGGCGGGATCGGCGGCCAGGGCGGGGATCCGATCGCGAGGAAGATCGGCGCCGAGGGCGAGCAGGGAGTAGACGGCCTGCGAGCGCACCCTCCAGACGGGATGGCCGAGCAGCTCCTTGAGCGGTTCGACGGCGCGCCCGTCCCCAGCCGTCGCCAGAGCCCAGGCGGCGTAACCCTGGACCCGCCAGTCGGGGTCCTCCAGGGCCCTCAGCAGAGGGGCCACCACTTCGCCGTCCTCGACCTGGGCGAGGGCCCAGTCAGCGCGCTCGCGGAG
>CAXTNS010000180.1:0-241 GCA_964245465.1 uncultured Thermoanaerobaculia bacterium | reverse complement strand
GATCCCCCTCCCACTGCTGGACGTGCGAGGCGGCCTCCCGCAACCGCCGGAAGGCCGCGCGCTCGGCGTCGTTCCGGAGATCAACGGCCTGCCCTCCCTGTCCGGCGATCACTCCTGGGACCATCTCGCTGAGGGGATCGTCGAGATCGACCGCCGTGGCAGCCGGGACGACCGCAAGGCAGGCCAGGATCACGGCGCAGCTCGCCGCCGCGCTCAGCAGCGGCAGGCGCTGGGGCCAGGC